>NZ_JAIVPF010000077.1:0-90699 GCF_053528595.1 Leucobacter sp.
CCCCTGGCCGAGGACGTCAGCGCGCGAGGATCAGCGCGCGAACGTCAGTGCTTCAGGCGGTAGATGAACGCCGCCATCGCCTCGCGCGTCACGCTGCTCTTCGGCATGTACTTCGGTTTGCCCGACTTCTGCTTGATGCCGGTCGAGAGGCCTTCCTTGTACATCCAGGTGATCTCCTTGTAGAACTTCTGGCCGCGCTTCACGTCGGCGAACGGCGACGTCTTCGCTCCCTTGTAGGTCGCGTTCTTCAAGCGGTAGATGAACGCCGCCATCGCCTCACGCGTCACGCTGCTCTTCGGCATGAACTTCGGCTTGCCCGACTTCTGCTTCACACCGGTCGACAGCCCGGACTTGTACATCCAGGTGATCTCCTTGTAGAACTTCTGCCCGGGCTTCACGTCGGAGAACGGCGAGGTCTTCGGAGCTTTGTAGCCCTTCGGAGCCTGCATCCGGAACATGAACGCCGCCATCGCCTCACGGGTGACGTTGCTCTTGGGCGCGTACTTCGCAAGGTTCTTGCCGGCCTTGATGCCCGTGGAGAGCCCGGCCGAACTCATCCAGTTGATCTCCTTGCCGAACTTGTGATCGTAGGGCACGTCGATGAACGGGGTGTAGCTGATGCGCACCTTGGCCTGCGTGCCGGAGGTGGACACCACCGTGACCCGGGCGTTGCTGCTCACCGGGGTCGTCGACTGCCCGGTCTTGCCCGACGAGTAGAACGCCGATCCGCTGCGGAACGGGACGACCGTCGACCGCTTGTAGTCGAACGGGCGCCACACGCCGTCGCTCCACAGCGCCTGGGCCTTCGGGTAGCTCTTGACCACCTGCACGCCGGTGACGAAGCGGGTCTTCCGGCCGTCGTTGAACGAGATGTAGTTGCCGTCGTTGAGACCGGTGCCGGCGTCCTGGCCGCCCCCGCTTCGGAACTCCACGTAGAAGCTGCCTCCGCTCTGGGTGTTGACCTTGAGCCCGCGCAGGCCGGAGTTGTTGCCGGCCCGGTTGATGGTGATGGTCTGCGAGCGGCCGCCGGAGGCGTTCACGCTCTTGACGCTGCCGGAGGGCAGCACGCCGAGCGCGGCCTTCTGCGCGATCGAGAGCGCGGGCGTCACCCCGGGGTAGGACACGCCCATGATGCTCCAGGCGTCGCCGTACTCGAGATCGCGGCAGGGGCTCACCGGCTTCGCCACGCGCAGACCGGTCTGCGAGTCGCCCTGCATCGAGGTCTTCGCGTCGACCCGCGACCCGGTGCACTCGCGCACCTGGCTGTGCCCCAGGCTGAGGTTGTGCCCGATCTCGTGGGCAACGACCGCCTTCATGTCGCTCACCGGTCGGCCGCTGCCGCGAGCCGCGATATCGACCCACACCGTGCCGCCCGAGTGGATGCTGCCCACGTGGCCGAGACCGGCGGGGCCGCAGTTGCCATGGCTCACGTACACCACCAGGTGCCGGCCGCCGGAGTAGTAGTTGGCCGGCTTCTTGCCGAACTTCGCGGCGGCCTTCTGCCACAGCGCGTCGGCGTTGCAGGCGTTCGCGGCCGACGCCGGAAGGGTGCTGTAGCTCCCCAGCTTGATGCCGTTGACGGCTCCGTTGGTCTGGCCCTTCCAGTAGGTGCCCGACTGCGTCACGAGGCTCTCGGCGTTGGCCCTGCTGACCGCACCGCCCACGATCACGATATCCGCCACGTGCTGCTTCTTCGCGGGCGCTCCAGCGGTCACCTCGGGCGCCACCGCGACGCCGGCGACCGGGGCCGGAGCCTCGTTGCGCGCCGCCACCTCGGCCACGGTGTCGAGCGCCTCGGCGACGGCCAGCGAGCCCTCGGCCTCGATCTCGGCCTGCACCTCGGCCCGCGTCTCGGCGTCGAGCTCCGCGATGCCCACGAAGGCGGCGTTCGAGTCGATCGCACCGCCCAGAGCGGCGGTGTCGACCGGTACGATCGCACCCTCGGAGGTCGCGAGCGACCAGGTGCCGCCCTCGAGCTGCTCCGCCGCCTCGTGAGCCACCTCGTGCGCCGCCTCGCTGTGCTCGTCGTGCTCGTGCAGCTCGGCCGTGAGATCGGCGGAGGGCTCGTTCGGCAGGAACAGCAGCTTGCCGCTCACCTCGAGCTCGCTCGGCGCCTCGGTCAGCTCATCGGCCGGGACCTCGACAGGGCCCTCCCCGCCTTCCTCGAGCGTCTCGGAAGCCGCTTCGTCCTGCTCGGCCGGGTCCTCCGGCTCGGCGGGCGCTTCCGCATCACCGGACTCGGCGGGATCGCCCGCCTCCCCCGATTCCTCGGGCGCCTGCGGCTCCTCGGACGAGGTCTCCTCGCCGTCGACCTGCTCCTCGACCGCGGTCACCGGGTCGGTGTCGCCGGTCGACGGATCGAAGGCCTGGGCCGGTGCCGCGCTCAGGACGAGCAGGAGCGCCAGGGCGCCTCCCACGGCGGGTTTCAGAATGGATTGCACGGTTCCCCCTCACGTCCGCTGACGACGCGGACCGACAACAGCTTAAACGAAGCTGTGCGAGTCCTGAAACCAACATCTGAAGAACTCCGCTTTTCGGCATCCCTCGCGCCGCCTGTTCGAGGGGCCAACGCCTCAGAGCAGCTCGGCGAGCTTGTTGTTGTACATCGTCAGCGCAGACCCGATGGCCATGTGCATGTCGAGGTACTGGTAGGTGCCCAGACGGCCGCCGAACAGCACCCGGTCCTCCGCCGCCGCGAGCTCGCGGTACTTCAGCAGGCGATCGCGATCCTCAGGCGTGTTCACCGGGTAGTACGGCTCGTCATCGCGAGTGGCGAAGCGGGAGTATTCACGCATGATCACGGTCTTGTCGGCCGGGTACTCGCGCTCGGGGTGGAAGTGCCGGAACTCGTGGATGCGCGTGTACGGCACATCGGATCCCGCGTAGTTCATCACGCTCGTGCCCTGGAAGTCGCCGGTCGGCAGCACCTCCTGCTCGAAGTCGAGCGTGCGCCAGCCGAGCTCCCCCTCGGAGTAGTCGAAGTAGCGATCCACCGGCCCCGTGTAGACCACGGGCACCGTGCCCACCGTCGCCCGCTTGTTGAGCGGCTGCGACTCGTCGAAGAAGTCGGTGTCGAGACGCACCTCGATGTTCGGGTGGTCGGCCATCCGCTCGAGCCACGCGGTGTAGCCGTCGACCGGCAGCCCCTCGTGGGTGTCGTTGAAGTAGCGGTTGTCGTAGGTGTAGCGCACGGGCAGCCGCGAGATGACCTCGGCGGGCAGCTCGGTGGTCGGGGTCTGCCACTGCTTCGAGGTGTAGTCGCGGATGAAGGCCTCGTAGAGGGGGCGCCCGATGAGCGAGATGCCCTTCTCCTCCAGGTTCCTCGCCGACCTGGTGTCGAACTCCTCGGCCTGCTGCGCGATCAGCGCCCGTGCCTCGTCGGGCCCGTAGGCCGCACGGAAGAACTGGTTGATCGTGCCCAGGTTGATGGGCAGGGGGTACACCTCGCCCTTGAAGTTCGAGTACACCTTGTGCACGTAGCTCGTGAACTCCGTGAAGCGGTTCACGTACTCCCACACCGTCTCGTTCGAGGTGTGGAAGAGGTGCGCGCCGTAGCGGTGCACCTCGATGCCGGTCTCGGGCTCGGCCTCGGAGTAGGCGTTGCCGCCGATGTGCGAGCGGCGGTCGATCACGACGACCCGCTTGCCCGCGCTCGCGGCGCGCTCGGCGATGGTGAGCCCGAAGAAACCTGATCCGACGACGAGAAGATCCATGCGCACCAGCTTAGGGGATGCGCCGACAGGCTCTTCCCCCGTCATCCTGCGCCAGGCGAGACGCAGGATCCTGCTCCACGCCTGGGATCCGGCTCCTGCGGCTGCGCGCGGAATGACGGGTCGCCGGGGTCCCCTTCGGCGCACCGGCGGAGTGCTCGCGACGCCGCCGGTAGACTGGCGGGAACCGTCAGGCACAGCTCACCATGAACCAGCACACCACTCCTCACCGTCTCGCCGTCGATGCGCTCCCCGAGGGCACCGACTCCGTCGACGTCCGCTTCGACGGGGTGCGGATCTGGTCGATCGACGTGCGGAACGCGACGATGGGCGAGTCGTTCGCGGTGGACTGGCCGGAGGCGCTGCGCCCCCACCTCACCGGCCGCGCGCTGGTGAGCGTGCACGACTCCGGCAGCGGCGCCGAGATCGAGTCCCGCGAGGTGCGCTTCGACGCCTCGGAGCATCGCACCCGCGTGGTCGACGGTGCCGGATCGCCCCTCGTGCTCAACAAGTGGGGTCGCCTGGGGGTGTCCCTCGAGGCGATGGGGGCCGAGACGCGGGGCCTCATCGTGGAGCGCTCGGCCCGGATCGTCGAGCAGCTGCGGGACCTCGGTCTGCGCCCCTTCGTCGTCGGGGGCACGCTGCTCGGAGCGGTGCGCGACGGCACGCTCCTCCCCCACGACGACGACGCCGATATCGCGTACCTCTCCGAGCACACGAACCCGGCCGACGTCGCCGTGGAGGCGTTCCGGGTGGGCCGGGAGCTGCAGGCGCGCGGCTACGAGCTCAAGCGGCACAGCGCGACGCACATGCAGCTGCTCTTCCGCGAGGGGTGGGTCGAGGGATCGGGATCCGCAGGGGCCGCCGCGCCCCGACCCGGCGAGGGATCGCCGCGCTCGGGCGGGGCCGGTACCGCACCGGCGCCGGTGCGGCACTACATCGACGTCTTCACGGCGTTCTTCACCGCCGACGGACTCATCAACCAGCCGTTCCACGTGCGCGGCGAGATGCGGCGCGATCAGATGCTGCCCTTCGGATCCGTCTCCATCGACGGCACCGACTTCCCGGCCCCGGCCGACACCGACCGCTGGCTCACGATCAACTACGACGAGAACTGGCGCACCCCCATTCCCGGATATCGGCTGGAGACGCCGGTCGAGACCCGGCGGCGGTTCGACAACTGGTTCGGCTCCTTCAACTTCCAGCGCGAGTTCTGGGACGAGTTCTTCGGCGCGGAGGCGGCGGAGCCCGCCGGTTCGGATCCCGGCGCGGAGGCCGGCACGGGATCGGACGGCGCGGGATCGGACGGCGCGGACGGCACCGGGCCGGATGCGGAGAACCCGGCGGATCGAACTCGCACGGCCGAGGAGCGGCGCTGGGCCGCGGGCCGCGACTGGCTGCTGGCGCAGGCCGATCGTCTGCACGCCCCGGTGCTCGTCGATCTGGGGTGCGGGGCCGGCGAGCTGAGCCGGGCCCTCGCGGAGGCGCGCCCCGCACGACGGGTGCTGGGGGCGGACTACTCCGCGGAGGCGCTGCGGGCCGCGGAGCGGGCCGCGGAGCGGGCCGCGGGATCCCGCGCCGAATTCGCGCACCTCAATCTCTATCGCGCGGACGCCCTGGCCCTCCCCCGCGCCCGCGGCATCTCCGAGCCCTTCGACGTCGTCGCCAATCACCTCATGGAGCAGCTCGGCCATCACGGCCGCGTGTACGCCTGGAGGATCATGCGCATGGCGCTCCGCAGCGGCGGCGGCGCGCGCTTCACCTTCCACGCGGCACCGGCCGCCGAGGTGCGCTTCGAGGATCCGACGGGCTGGCATCTCGAGACGGTTCAGCTGGTCGACGAGGCGGCGCGATTCGGCCTGGAGCTCGAGTTCTTCGGGCTGGACGCCGACACCGAGACCGAGCACGCCGGCGAAACCGCGGCCCCCGCGCCGTCGGACCCTCGACGACACCCCACCGGCGCCATCGTGCGCCTCGCCTCGCCGGGCGCCCGCGAGGGCACCATCCGCCCGGCGGACCCCGCAGCACGACAGGAGAGCACCGCATGAACCTGAGCAGCCTGCCTCGACGCGCGTTCGGCCGCGTGCGCCGCGTCTTCAACCGGCACGGCGCCACCGTCCACCGCCTCGAGCAGGAGCTGCGGGCGGAGCGGGAGCGCATCTCGCGTCTCGAGGCCGACCTCGACGAGCTGCGCCGCGACAGCCTGCGCGTGGCCGAGCTCGTGGACCTCGTGGAGCGGGGACTGACACCCCACTCCGACCACTCCTGACGCGCTCCCGCGGAGGAGTGCCCGCCGGTCTGCGCGCAGTCGCCGGACCCACGCGGGATGGACCCTGCGACTCGCGAGCTCGCGCAGGATGACCGGGAGCGGCGGATCCTGCGGCTCGCGGCACCCGGGGGACCCGGGCCCCGCCGGCGTCCGCCTAACGCACGCCTAACCGCGGAGCCCCTAGACTGCGAGCATCAGCATCGATCGCAGGGAGGCCCCGATGTCGACTCTCACTCACTCGCTCTACATGGTCGGCGCGGGCGTGCTCGCGTTCGGGGCGGTCTTCGCCTCCCATCAGCTCACCGCTCCGCTCGTGGAGCCGGCGGTGCACGAATCCGGTCAGGAGGACGCCGTGGACGATCACGCCGACGACGAGCTCGGGGAGGCGCCCATGCCCGACCCCTCCGAGGCGCTGCTCGAGCAGGCGATCCTCGGCCGCTGGCAGGCCCCCGAGCCCGCGAACCAGGACGCCTTCGTCGAGTTCACGCAGTACGGGCTCTGGTTCTCGTCCGACGGCTGCAACGGGCTGAACGGCTCGTGGATCGCCGCCGAGGACGGCACGCTCACCATCGACGGCACCGAGGCCATGACGATGATCGCCTGCGACAACGAGCCGATTCCGACGGCGGTGCGCTACGCGGTATCCGCCGAGGTCACGCCCGACGGGGAGCTGCTGCTCACGAACGAGGACGGTGAGCAGACCGCACTCGTGCAGGCCCGTCGCGGCGGCATCTCGTTGCAGGGACGCTGGGTGCCGGAGGAGAGCACGGGCGGCTCATACGTCGAGTTCACCGCCGACGGGCGCTGGGAGGGGTCGGACGGCTGCAACGCCGCTTCGGGTTCCTGGGAGCTGAGCGCGGCGGGATCAGACGCCGCCGGTGCCGACCCCGTCGCGTCGGACATCTCCTTCCCGCCGTTCGGGCGGCTCGTCGTCGGAGACCTCTCGGGGATGACGAGAATGGCCTGCGAGGATCTCGACGCGGTCAATCTCCCCCTCCTGCTCGCGGACGCCACGGGTCTCGAGTTCACCGATCAGAACCGAGTGACGCTCCTCGTCACGCAGCCCGACTCCGAGCAGTGGGAGCACGTGCAGCTGCGTCGCGCCGACGAGGGAGAGCCCGTCATCGTCGTGCCGTGACCCGCGGCCCTGATCGAGG
Source organism: Leucobacter sp. (assembly GCF_053528595.1). Lineage (NCBI taxonomy): Bacteria > Bacillati > Actinomycetota > Actinomycetes > Micrococcales > Microbacteriaceae > Leucobacter > Leucobacter sp. Next base: position 7,137 of record NZ_JAIVPF010000077.1, read on the forward strand.
AGGACGAACATGCCCGCATCCGCCCGCCACGCGCTCGGGATCCTGGGCGCGGGAGTGCTCGCCTTCGGCGCGGTGCTCGTCGCGCACCAGCTCACCGCTCCGCTCGCCGAGACCGAGGAGCCGCACCCGCCGGTGATCACCGTGCCGCAGGAGACCGGAGCCCCCGGCGATGCGGAGCCCGGCGACGGGACCGGGGATCCCGATGCCGTCCCGACCGGGCTCCCGCTCGAGGAGGCGATCCTCGGCCGCTGGCACGCCCCCGAGCCCGCCAACCAGAACGCGTTCATCGAGCTGACCGGGTACGGCATGTGGTTCGGCTCGGACGGCTGCAACACCGCGGACGGCACCTGGCGCATCGATGAGACGGGGGCGCTCGAGACGGACGACGACGGGTTCATGACCGCGATCGGTTGCGACAACGAGCCCCTCCCCGAGGCGATGTGGGCGGCGACCGCCGCCCGGATCACGGCCGACGACGCGCTGATCCTGACCGATGCCGACGGGGATGAGACAGTGCTCGAGCGCAGCCGGGCGGGAGGCGTGTCCCTCGCGGGCCGCTGGGTGGGGCCCTCCTCCGACATGCTGCTCACCCTCGTGGACTTCGGCGCGGACGGCGTCTGGCGGGCGACCGCGGGCTGCAGCGAGTTCTCCGGCACCTGGAGTCTCGAGGGGCTCGACCCCGATGCACGCAGCATCGATCTGCCGTCGGACGACGAGACCACGCTCCTGTACACCCCCGCGCCGGGGCTGCTCCGCATCGGCCCGGCTCCGTCGGAGCCGAACCCGGTGTGCACGGACGCCGAGATGACGGGCGAACTCCCCTTCGCGTACGGCGCCGACTACTGGCTGGGCTTCGCCTCCCCCGGCATCTTCTCGCTGACCCGGGTCGAGACGGGTGCGCTCCCGGATCGCCCGTTCACGTTCTACCGCACCGAGCCGTAGGCACCCACCGCCGGTTGACGACGAGGCGGCCCCGTCATCCTGCGCGCAGTCGCAGGATCCCGCGGATGGATCCTGCGACTCGCAAGCTCGCGCAGGATGACGGGCGGCGAGACGGCGAGGACTCAGCTCTGCGCGAGCGCCGCCGCGATGATGCGGTGCGCCGGCAGGATGCTGCGGCGCTCCTCATCGATGTCGACGCGGCCCTCGACGAGATCGACGAAGTGCTCGAACTGCGCCGCGAGCGGCTCGAGCCCCGACACCTCGGGCACCTCCATCTCGGTCATCTGCTTGAAGCCGGCGCGGCCGTCGGTGCTCTCGATGTTGGTGTGGCGGTACTTGGTGACGCTGCGCAGCAGCAGATCCACCTCCACCATCGAATCGAGCGACTGGATCGTGAGCCGGCGCACCTTGCGCTGACCGATCCTGCTCGCCGAGGCGGAGGCGATCCCGTCGCCCGGGAAGCGCAGTGTCACGTCGATCACGTCCTCGGCCCCGGGGACGGACTGCGGGTGGAAGTAGCCGAGCTCGGCGTGCACCTTCTCGGGACTCTGCGACCCGAAGATGCGCGAGATCAGGTCGGCGTCGTGCACCAGCACGTCCCAGGCGACGCCGGTCTTGATGCGCGCCCAGTGCGGCGAGTGCCGCTCGGCGCGCACGTAGACCGGATCCTCGATGAGCGCCTGGGCGGCGACCACACCCGCGTTGTAGCGCTCGAGGAACCCGCACTGCACCGGCACCCCGCGCCGCTCCGCCGTCAGCAGGATCTCCTCGGTCTGCTCGAGCGAGGGGCAGACCGGCTTCTCGATGAGCACGGGCAGACCCGCGTCGAGCACCTGCGTCGCGATGCCGTAGTGGTACTCGGTCGACGCGGCCACCACGACGGCGTCGGCGCGCTTCAGCGCGTCCTCCGCATCCGGATACCACTCGCCCCCGTACTGCTCCGCAGCCGCACGGCCGTTCTGCTCGAAGGGATCCACGATCCCCACCAGATCGGCGCGAGCGGAGGCCGCGATGATGCGCGCGTGGTTGCGGCCCATCGATCCGGCGCCGAACAGCACTACTCTGGGGTTTGCCACGGGGTCCTCCCTCTCTCGATTCCGCCGACGGTGCGCGTGCTCAGGAGCCCGCGCCGATGACGATGCGCGGCACCCCGGCCCAGCGAGCGGGGTCGGTCGCGTTGCGTCCGTCCGCGAAGAGCCGGATGCCCGGGAAGTCGGCGGGGCCGAGCTGCAGGTACTCGGCGTGATCGGCCTGCAGGATCACCACGTCGGCCTCGTCACCGATCCGGTGGGCCGCGAAGCCGTATCCGGCCAGCTCCTCGTCCGAGAACAGGGGATCGTGCACGGTCACCGTCGCGCCGCGCTCGGTCAGCGCCTCGACGGTGGGGAACACGCCCGAGACGGCGGTCTCCTTCACGCCTCCGCGGTACGAGGCGCCGAGCACCGCGACTCGCAGCCCCTCGAGGCCGCCGATGACCTGCTCGACGCGGTCGACCACGTAGCCGGGCATCGTGGCGTTGTAGTTGCGGGCGGTGCGCACGATGTCGGCGTCTGGATCGGTCGACAGGTACAGGCGCGGGTAGACGGGGATGCAGTGGCCGCCGACCGCGATGCCGGGTCGATGGATGTGGCTGAACGGCTGCGAGTTGCAGGCCTCGATGACGCGGTACACGTCGATGCCGGCGGTGTCGGCGTAGCGCGCGAACTGGTTCGCGAGGCCGATGTTGACGTCGCGATAGGTGGTCTCGGCCAGCTTCGCCATCTCGGCCGCCTCCGCGGTGCCCATGTCCCACACCCCGTTGGGGCGGGGCAGGTCGTCGCGCTCGTCGAAGGTGAGCACGGACTCGTAGAACTCGATCGCGCGGCGCGCGCCGGCCTCGTTCAGGCCGCCCACCAGCTTGGGGTACTTGCGCAGGTCCTCGTAGACACGACCGGTGAGCACGCGCTCCGGCGAGAACACGAGGTGGAAGTCCTCGCCCTCGGCGAGACCGGAGACCTCCTCGATGAGCGGCTTCCAGCGCCCGCGGGTCGTGCCGACGGGCAGCGTGGTCTCGTAGGAGACGAGGGTGCCGGGGGTCAGGTGCTCGGCCAGCGAACGGGTGGCGGCGTCCATCCAGCCGAAGTCGGGCTGCCAGGTCTCCTCGTCGACGAGCAGCGGCACCACGAGCACCACGGCGTCGGCGCCGGGGATCGCCTCCGCGTATTCGGTGGTGGCGCGCAGCTTGCCAGCCGGCACCTGCTCGGCGAGCTTCTCGGCGAGCCCGGCCTCGCCGGGGAACGGCTCCTCGCCGCGGTTGATGCACTCCACGAGGGCCCGGTTGACATCGACTCCGATCACCTCGTGCCCCATCGACGCGTACTGCGTGGCGAGGGGGAGGCCGATCTTTCCGGTAGCGACTACTGCGATCTTCACGCGTGCGAGTCTACCGCTGCCGTTTCGATGCGCGCTGCACGGCGCGATCGTACACCTCGCGGTAGTCGGCGCGGCGACGCTCCTCGGAGAAGGTCTCGCGGGCGTAGCCGGCGATCTCATCGGGCGTCCAGCGCTCGGGATCGGAGGCCAGCTCGGCGATCGCCGCGGCGAGCGCCGTGCCGCTGCGCGTCTCGACCGCGCGCGAGGCCGCCGGAGGCAGGAACGCCCGGTGCCCGCCCTCCCCGCTCGTGACGACCGGCAGCCCGTGCCCGAGCGCCTCGGCCACGGCGACGCCGAAGGTCTCACCCCGGGTGGGCAGCACGAACAGGTGGGCTCGCCGCAGCGTCTCGGGCAGCGCCTCGGGGTCGACGTGGCCGAGGAGGGAGACGCGCTCGGCGATCCCGAGCGCCGTCGCGTGCGAGCGCGCCTCATCGGCGAGGGGTCCGGATCCGGCCCACTCGAGCCGGGCGTCGACACCGCGGTTCCGCAGCTCGGCGACCGCGTCGATGGTCTCCAGCACACCCTTCCAGGGGATCAGGTTGCCGACCCCCACGAGCCGCAGCGGGCCGTCGCCGCGCTCCTCGGGCCGCTGCGGCAGCTGCCCCCGCTCCGCCGCATCGGCCGGGGCGAGGCGCACCCGGTTGCCGATCACGGCGGTCGGCTCGGATCGGAAGCGGTCGACGGCATCGGCCAGGGGCCGGCCCACCGCGACCATCGCGTCGGGGCGGCGCAGGCCCGGCCGCAGCACGGCACCGCCCAGGCGGGCGCGCAGCGTGGCGGGCGTGCCGACCAGCCCCGACCAGTGCTCGGTGTGCACCCACGGGCGGTGCGGTCCCGCGAGCGCGACCGGCAGGATCGCGGGGAAGGCCATCGTGTGCACCAAGTCCGCGCCGACCGCGTGCCGACGGATCTCCCGGATCGCGGCGCGCCAGGTGCCGGGGCGCGAACTGCTGAACAGGCCGCGGTGCACGGTCACGCCGTCGTCGGTGCGCCACTGCGCGGGGCCGTCCGGCAGCGCGGGATCGTGCAGGTGCAGCACGGCCACCCGATGGTCGCGCGCGAGCAGCTCGACGTCGCGCAGATTGAAGATCCCGGATCCCGGGGCCGAGGGGGTCGGGAACCAGGGGGTGACGGCGAGCACTCGCATACGCCCATGCTAGAGCGCGCCGATCGATGCGCGCTGCGATCCCGCGCCGAATCCGACGGTGCGCCGCCTTCTAGGATGGAGTGCATGAGGATCATGAGCGTCGTCGGCGCACGCCCCCAGTTCGTCAAGCTCTCCCCCGTCGCCCGGGCGATCACCGCGGCCGGGCACGAGCACGTCATCGTGCACACCGGACAGCACTACGATCCGATGCTCTCCGACGTCTTCTTCGAGGATCTCGGGATCCCGCAGCCGGACGCTCACCTGGGTGTCGGGTCCGGCACCCACGGCGTGCAGACCGGCGCGATCCTGTCGCAGATGGACGAGGTGCTCGAGCGCTTCTCCCCCGACTGCGTGCTGGTCTACGGCGACACGAACTCCACGCTCGCCGCCGCGGTGAGCGCGGTGAAGCTGCACTATCCGGTGGCTCATCTCGAGGCGGGACTCCGATCCTTCAACCGCGCGATGCCGGAGGAGCACAACCGCGTGCTCACCGACCACGCCGCCGATCTCTGCCTGGCGCCCACCGAGGTGGCGATGGGGCATCTCGCGACCGAGGGACTCGCCGACCGGTCGGTCCTGGTGGGCGACGTGATGACCGACGTGCTGTTCCGGGTGCGCGACGCCGTGCTCGAGAGCGGTGCGGCGAACCCGCTGCACGGGGTCGACCCGGCCGAGGGCTACTACATCGCCACGATCCATCGCGCCGAGAACACCGACGACCCCGCGCGGCTGCGCGAGGTCGTCGCGGCGCTCGCCGCCGCCGACAAGCCGGTCGTGCTGCTCGCCCACCCGCGCGTGCGCGCGAAGGCCGCGGAGCACGGCATCGACCTGGACGGCGGCGCGCTGCGGACCCGGGATCCCCTCGCCTACCCCGGGCTGATCGCGGCGGCCCTCGGCAGCGCCGGAGTGGTGACGGACTCGGGCGGCCTGCAGAAGGAGGCCTTCCTGCTGCGGGTGCCGTGCACCACCGTGCGGCGCGAGACGGAGTGGGTCGAGACGATCGAGCTCGGCTGGAACGTGCTGGCCAACACCGCCGGCGAGATCACCGCGGCGCTCACGCGGCCGAGACCCGAGGACACCAGCGCGGCTCCCTACGGCGACGGACGCGCCGCAGAACGGGCCGTGGCGGCCATCGCGGAGCGCATCGCCCGCTGAGCCCGCCGGAATCGACCGGTGCCGGAACCCACGCCCGGCGGAACAGGCGTGCCTCGCGAGCCGGCGCGGGTCGCGAGCCGCGACCGTCTCCGTCTGGCGCCTGCGCCTGCCGGACCGATCGTCCGGCTACGAGCCGCTCAAGTCGGCGGCGACCCGCCGGGCGCGCGCCTCCCAGGTGTGCTCGTGGCGCACCTCTCGCGCCCGCTCGGCCGCCCGCCGCCGCTCGGCGGGATCCGCGGCCAGGCGGTCCAGGAGCTCGCCGAACGCCGCGCTGCCGTACGGGACCGTCCAGCCGACGCCCTGCTCGCGCACGAAGCGCCCTGAGAAGCTGCCGTCGGAGGCGAGCACCGGCTTGCCGTTCCCCAGGTATTCGAAGAGCTTGAGCGGCACCGCGAAGGTCCAGTACAGGATCGGTTCGACCGCGATCAGGCAGGCGTTCGCCGCGTCGTAGAGCTCGCGCAGCCCCTCGCCGCTGCGGTGCACGACGCGGATGTTGGGCGCCATCAGCTCCCGGTACTCGGGCTCGCGCCGCTGCCACTCCGCCTCGCGCGTGCAGATGGTCAGCGACACGCCCTCGCGGCCCGCGATGGCGCGCACGCTCTCGTGCAGCCGGTAGTTGTCGCCCAGACCGCCCACGTAGAGCAGCTGGAGGCCGCTGTCGCGGGGCCGCTCCTCCCCCGGCCGGGCGGCGGCCGCGGACGATCCCGCTTCCTCGTCCCCGACCCCGGGATCCCGGATCTCGCAGCCGGGGGGCAGCTCGCGGAAGCGCGCCGGGTCGACGATGGGCACCCACTCGGCCATCTCCATCGACGGGAGATAGATGTCGATGCCCGCGCGGCGGTAGCCGCGCAGATCCCGACGGTGGAGCATGCGCAGGATCGCGGAGAGCGGCCACCGCACCACCTCGGTGAAGATGGGGAAGTTCCAGTAGATGTCGCGGTAGAAGAGGCCCACGGGGATGCCGGATCGGCGGCAGAACCGCAGGAACCGGATGTCGCGCGTGAGGCTGGTCGCCGGGGTGACCGGCTCGCCGAGCCCGGTGGGCGCCGTCGCGTTCTCCGAGTACACGAAATCCACCCGCAGCCCGTTCCGGATCTGCTCGCGCACCCGCTGGATCCGCTCGCGCCGTTCCGGGTGACGGCCCGAGATCTCGATCACCCGGTAGCCGATGGCCTCGAAGGCCTGCCGCATCCTGAGCGGCCGGATCCCACTGGCGCTCTTCGCCTCGGGATCCAGGCGATAGGCGACGTGGAAGATCATCACGGGCCGTCCGTCAGTCATGCGCGCCGGCTCCCTTCTCGGGCGCACCGGCGAGCCCGCTCGGATCCGCTGCCCCGACGATCGCGGCGATCGCACGCGCCCATCCCTCATTCTGCCGCTCGGCTGAGAGGCCGGCCGCCGCCGCATCGGCGTTGCGCTGGTATCCGCGCACGGCCTCGACGGTGAGGCCGTCGAGCGCGCGGGTGATCGCCGGCACGTCGAAGTCCTCGGTGACGATGCCCAGACGATGCTCTTCGAGCAGCTCGGCCATCGACGCCGTCGGGCCGATGACCAGCGCGAGGCGCGCCTGCACGTAGTCGAAGAACTTGTTCGGCAGCGCCAGCGCGTTGTTGGTGTTCGTCGGCGGGAGCACGTGGATGCCCACGTCGTAGCCGTTCAGCGTGGTGAGCAGCTGATCGTGCGGCACCGGGGGCAGCAGACGGACCCGGTCGCCCGACTGCTCGGCGAGTCGCGCGAGGCTGTCGTAGTACGGAGTGCCCTCGCCCATCAGGTAGAGGTCGAGTACGGCGTCGAGCGAGCTCTCGGCCACCGCGCGCATGATGCTCTCGAGGCGGCGGTTCTTGAGCGCGGCCCCCGAGTGCACGAGCCTGAGCGGCGAGGCGGCGGGATGCGGCTCGAGATCTCGATACGGACTGGCGTTCGTGACGACGCCGGCCTCGATGCCGAACTCGTCGTGGTAGCGACGCGCGATCGTGTCGCTCACCGTCGTGGCCGAGCGGGCGCGGCGCGCGTACCGGCGCAGCAGCCAGAGGTAGTACGGCCGGCGGATGCGCACCCACTCCGGGTGCTGATCCTGGCGGCCGGGCCAGTACTCGTGCAGGTCGAGGTGCACGCGCTCGCCCGGCGCTGCGGCGAGCGCCAGACCGGCGGTGTCGAGGTCGTTCGCGAGCACGGCGTCGAAGCGGCGGCCCCGGAGCAGCCGCCGGCCCTCGCGCACGGCGGGCGTCACACGGTAGGCGAGCCCGAAGAGGCGCAGACGGATGCAAGCGGCCCGGAGGAGCACTGCGGCCCGCGACTCCTCGGGCGAGACCTCCAGGTGCTCGTCGACGCTGGCGGGCGCCGGGCCGTAGCCGCAGGTGACCACCCGGTACGCGCCGGAGAAGCGGTCGATCTGCTTCAGCAGCCGGGCGTCCGAGGCGATCCGGGAGAAGGAGAGGATGAGGAGGGAGGGTCGGTGCACGGCTGCTTCCTGGATCGGGGCGGGGTCGGACCCGGCTCGGGTGTTCGGCGAAACGCTCACAGCAGCCCCGCCAGCTCGGCCTGCAGCCTGAACTCGGGCACCTGCTCGACCACGTCGTCGAAGGTGCCGCGGCCCAGGATCCTGCCGTGGTCGAGGTAGCAGACCTGCTCGTAGTCGCGGATCGTCGCGAGGCGGTGCGCCACGGTGATGAAGGTCACCTCGCCCTGGAGCTCCCGCATCGACGCGGTCACGCGGTTCTCGGTCGCCGTGTCGAGCGCGCTGGTGGCCTCGTCCATCACCATCACGAGCGGATCGGAGTAGAGCGCGCGGGCGATGCCGAGGCGCTGCTGCTGCCCGCCCGAGATCGCGGCCCCGCGTTCGCCGATGTGCTCGTCGATGCCGCGCCCGCGCTGCGCGAGCTCACCCAGATGGGCGCGCTCGAGCGCGTCGCGCACCCGGTCGGGATCGTAGTCGTCCTCCCACGTCAGCGCGACGTTCTGCGCGATCGAGGCGTCGAAGAGCGCCACCCGCTGGGGCACGTACCCGACCCGCGAGCGCCACTGCCGCATCACGTCCGAGATGGGCACGTCGTCGACGAGCAGCTCGCCCGACGTGGGCACGCTGAGACCGAGCAGGATGTCGATGAGCGTCGACTTGCCCGCGCCCGAGGGGCCCACGACCGCGAGACGCGTCCCGAAGGGCACGGTGAGCGTCAGACCGTCGAGCACGTGGTGCTCGGAACCCGGGTAGTGGAACCGCACGTCGCGCAGCTGGATGGCCCGCGGCGCCTCCGGCAGCGCTCCGCGATCCTCGGCCTGCGCGTTCACGACGTCGTCGGCACGGGCCGCCGTGAGCTCCCGGATCACGTCCCGGGCGTAGATCTCGTTGGCCCCCGCCGTGGTGAAGGCCGACTGCACGGTGGTCATGGCGGGGATCATGCGGAAGCCCGTGGCGGCGAAGAGGGCCACCGCGGTCATCGCAGCCGCGAAGCCGCCCATCAGGTACGCGCTGCCGCCGATCACGAGGAAGCCGCCGATCAGCGCGCTCTCGAAGGCGTATTTGGGCACGATGCCGAGGAAGGAGATGTTGGCGCGAGCTCGGGTGGCGATGCGCCGGTTCTTCGTCACCACGCGGCCGATCTCGTCGAGCTTGCCCCGCAGCGCCACCTCCTTGAGCGCGTCGACCATCTCGGTCATGATCGTGGCGACGCGGTAGGCGTACTTCCGATTGTTGATGCCCGCCTGGCGCGCGCGCCGCGAGATCACCAGCAGCATCAGCGCCGAGAACGCGGAGAGGTAGAGCAGCGCGATGACCGCCGTCGCCGGCTGCGCGATGACGAGCACCGCCAGCACCGACACGAACGTGAGCACGTTGCCCGGCACCTGCGACAGCGGCAGGATGAATCCCATGTTGGTGTTCGCCATCGAGCTGTCGACGATGCGCGTGACCTCTGCGGTGCTGATCTGCGAGCGCTTCTCCCAGTTCGAGTGGGTGTAGGCGCGGAACAGGGCGTCGCCGACCTCGAGCTCGTAGCGGGCGAAGCGGCGCGTGGCGAACCAATGCAGCACGATCGCCAGCACCCCCTTGAGCAGGAACAGCGCGCAGATCACCACGACGATCCACACGGTCGCCTCGGGCGGGACGCGTCCGATCACGGGCAGCTCGATGTCGTCGCCGCTGGCGATGGGGGTGACGACGGCGACGATGAGCGCGAGCGCGAGCGTGTCGAGGATCGCGAGCGCGCTCGTGACGATCGAGTACCACACGTAGAACGGTTTGGCGCCCTTCGGGAGCACGCCGAACACCTCGACCAGGGTGCGCCACAGTGATTTCATCGCTCTGCCTCCTCAGCGGGCGCCGCGCACCCCATCCACTCCGCGAGCACCAGGCCGCTGCGCCGGCCGTCGTGGTGGCGGCGAACGAACCCCGGGCCGCCGGCCGCGATCTCCGCGTAGTGGCCGGGGTGCCGCGCGACGTCGGCGAGCACCGCATCGAGCGTCTCCGGGGTCGCCTCGACCACCGGCAGCGCGTCGCCCGTCAGCTCCAGGGTGCGCTCGCGCACGCGATCCGACACGTGCGAGATCACGAGACGGCCCGCGGCGAGCGCCTCGCACGCCGCGACTCCGTAGTCGCCGACGCGGAACTGGTCGACCACGATGTCGGCCGCGCGGTAGGCGGCCGGCATCTCGGCGTGCGGGATGCCGGCGACGGGGCGGTAGTCGATGCGGCCCGCGGCTGCGAGGCGGTGCAGCACCGGCTCGATCAGCTCGGAGCCCTTCACCGTCGAGCTCGAGGGGATGTGCACCACTCGCGGCGGGCCGTCCCCCCCGAACGACGGCGCGGGCGAGGCCCAGCGGCCGGGGTCGACGACGACGGGGAGCCACCGAGCACCCGGCAGTTCGTCGAGCAGGGCGGGCGTGGAGACGAAGACCGGGATCCCCGCGGCGCTCACGAGGGATCGGTTGCGCGCGGTGACCTCGCGGAACGTGCGGGCGAAGTCTGCGTCGTCGAAGTGGGAGTGCGGTTCGGCCGCGAGGTGGCGATCGGGGTCGCGGATGTCGCTGCCGTGGAAGACGAGCGCCGTGCGCACGCCGGCGGATTCGAGGGCTCGGATCTGGGCGAGCGGCTCACCGCCGAGCAGGCCCGCGAACGGCGGCAGCCCGGATTCGAGCAGCGCGGCGTCGAAGCCCGACACCGCCGCGAGCTGACGGCGCTGCCAGGCGCGGCTGTGGGCGCCGTAAGCGGACGGCACGGACTGGTCGACGTCGAAGGCGAAGCCGCCCCCGCGCCTGAAGGCCATGCTCACGGCGGCGATCCCGAAGCCGGTGCGCTCGGCCGCCCGGGCCCACGCCGCACCCTGCCCGGCGCTGTTCGCCGGACCGATGAAGAGGCTGCGCGCCGCACCCGCACCCGCGGGTCGCGCCACCGGCGGGAAGGACTCCCCGGCCCGGCGCAGTCCGGCGATCTGCAGCAGGTCGTAGACCACCCGCTTCGGCGTGCGGCGGCTCACCGCTGCACCGCCGCGACGAGATGCTGCACGGCGCGCTCCGCGACCGCCCCGAGGCTGACGTTGCGCACGGCCCACTCCGACACCCGGCGGCGGCGCTCGGCGTCGAACGGCCGGCGGGCGACCGCGATCATCGCATCGGCCACCGCACCGGGGTCCGCGGCCACGGCCGCCCCGAGCGGGGCCCCGTCGACCTCGGTGCGCACGAAGTCGACCGCGGGCCCGGGGCCCGAGTGCACGAGCGGCGCCCCGCAGACCGCGGCGCTGTAGAGCTTCGTGGGGAACGCGAAGTCGTATCCGGCCCCCGGGCGCACGCTCGCGATCGCCGCCGCGGCGCCCTGCAGGACGGGCGCGACCCGCTCGGCCGACATCACCGGCTCGAACGACACGGCGTGCGCGATCCCGAGCTCCGCGGCTCGCGTCTCGAGCGCGTCGCGCTCGGATCCCCCGCCGATGAACCGCAGCCGGGCCTCCGGCACCTCGTGCAGCACCGCAGGCATGGCCTCCACGAAGACGTCGGCGCCGTGCCACTCCGAGGCGGTCCCGGCGTAGACGAACACGAGTCGGCCGTCGGCCTCCGGCTCGGGGGTCTCCTGCAGCGCCCCGGCGAAGCGGGCGGCGTCCACGCCGTTGCCCACCGTCACCACGGTGCCAGAGACCCCGAGCTCGGCGAGCCGCCCCGTCACCCCGTCCGAGACCGAGAGCACCACGCGCGCGCCCCGCAGCGCGAAGCGCTCGATCCGGCGGACCAGACCGACCATCCATCCCGGCGCGCCGGTCTGCGCCGAAGCGTCAGACCAGATGTCGGCGGCGTAGTAGGCGTAGGGCGTGCGCCGCAGTGCTGCGGCCAGGTGCACGAAGAAGCCCGTGGTGGGCGGCGGCTCGGAGACGATCAGGTCCCGGCGCGGCCCGAAGAGCACCCGCAGGAAGAGGGGGATGTCGAAGCTCATGTACTGCACGTAGCCGCGCACGTATCCCGCGCGGTCGCGCAGCACCGGGAAGCGGGCGACGCGGTACACCCGGTGCGCGGTCGGCGCCCCGGAGCCGGGATCCCGAACGCTTCCGGAGGCCGTGCGGAGCGCGGTATCGGCGGGGCCGGCTTCGAGCCCGCCGGCGTCTGCGCCGGCAGCGGAGGCACCGGTTCCGGCATCGGACCCGTCCGTGCCGGGAACCGCGGACCTCAGCGACGCCGGCGGCCGCACCGTCAGCACGGTCGCGTCGTCGCCGCGACGGGCGAAGGCCGCGGCGAGCGCGGCGAGCCTGAACGAGGCGGCACTCGGCTCGGGCTCGAAGATACGGCTGGTGATCGCGATGCGCACGTAGTCGGGGCTCCGGCTGGTCTAGGCGCCGGCCCGCAGCACGGCGGAGACGCCGGCGACGATGCGCTCGAGATCGCCCTCGCTGAGCGAGGGGTGCACCGGCAGCGACAGCACCTCGGCCGCCGCGCGCTCGGTCTCGGGCAGTTCGAGGCCGGGCGCGAACGGCGCGAGCGAGGGCAGGCGATGGTTCGGGATCGGGTAGTACACGCCGGATCCCACGCCGTGCTCCTCCCGCAGCGCATCGCGCAGGCGGTCGCGCTCGGCGGCATCGACGCGGATCGTGTACTGGTGGTAGACGTGCACCGCGTCCTCGGCGACGTAGGGGGTCGTGAGTCCGGCGACGCCCGCGAGGCCCGCGTTCAGCACGGCCGCGTTGCGGCGGCGCAGTTCGGTCCACCCGTTCACCTTGGTCAGCTGCACGCGGCCGATCGCGGCGTGCACGTCGGTCATGCGGGCGTTGAAGCCGATCACCTCGTTGGCGTACTGGGTCTCCATGCCCTGGTTGCGGAGCAGGCGCACCCCCCGGGCGATCTCGTCGGTGGCGCACGACACCATGCCACCCTCGCCCGAGGTCATGTTCTTCGTGGGGTACAGGCTGAACATCGCGAAGTCCCCGATGGTGCCCACGGGCCGCCCGCGCCACGAGGCGCCGTGGGCCTGCGCGGCGTCCTCGTAGATCGCGAGGCCGTGCTCCCGCGCGATCTCCTCGATCTCGTCGACGAGGAAGGGGTGCCCGTAGAGATGCACCGGCATGATCCCCTTGGTGCGCGGCGTGATCGCGGCGCGCACCGACTCGGGGTCGAGCGTGAAGGTGCGCGGCTCGATGTCGGCGAACACCGGGGTGGCGCCGGTCAGCGCGACCGAGTTGCCCGTCGCGGCGAAGGTGAACGAGGGCACGATCACCTCGTCGCCCGCCCCCACTCCGGCGGCCAGCAGGCCCAGGTGCTGCCCGCTCGTGCCCGAGTTCACGGCCACCGTGGCGCGTCCCTGCACGAAGTGCTCGGCGAACTCGCGCTCGAAGGCCGCCACCTCGGGTCCCTGAGCGATCATCCCGGAGCGCAGCACGCGGTCCACCGCCTCGCGCTCGTCGTCACCGATGATCGGCCTCGCCGCGGGAATGAGCTCAGCTGACATGCATCCACCTTTCATGCACGCGGGTTCGCGCGCCCATCATCTGCCAGAATACCTGTATGACCCTTGAACCAGCGGCAGAGCGCCCGGTCGCAGCCGCCGACGTCTGGGTGGTCATCCCGCTCTACAACGAGTCGACGGTCATCGCGGGCGTCATCGCGGGCCTGCTGCCGGTCTTCCCCGACGTGGTCTGCATCGACGACGGATCGCGCGACGGCTCGGGCCGCATCGCGCTCGAGGCGGGCGCCCGCCTCGTCACCCACCCCATCAATCTGGGCCAGGGCGCGGCGCTGCAGACGGGCTTCGAGTACGCGCTCGAACGCGGCGCGCGCTACGTCGTGACCTTCGACGCCGACGGGCAGCACCGCGTCGAGGACGCGGCGGCGATGGTGCGGCGCGCCCGCGACGAGGACCTCGCGATCGTCTTCGGATCCCGGTTCCTCGACGACCGCACCGACCCCGGCATCCTCAAGAAGATCGTGCTCAAGACCGCGGTCTGGGTGACGAACCTCACGACCCGGACCCGCCTCACCGACGCGCACAACGGACTGCGCGTGATCCGCGAGGACGCGCTGCGGCGCATCAAGCTGCGGCAGGATCGCATGGCGCACGGCACCGAGATCGTGGTGCAGCTGGGCCGCACCGGCCTGCCCTACGCGGAGCAGCCGGTCGAGGTGATCTACTCCGACTACTCGAAGGCCAAGGGGCAGTCGCTGCTCAACTCCGTGAACATCCTCGTGGACCTGATCATCCGTTAGGCGCCCCCATGACCCTCTTCCAGCTCCTGCTCATCGCCGCCGTGATCGCCGCGGCGGCGCTCGCGGTGCGCTTCCTGCCGGGCGAGCGCTCCCTCGCGCTCAAGCGGATCTTCGCGATCCTGTTCGTGGCCGCCGCCATCGTGGCGATCATGTTCCCGGCCGTGCTCACGGGCGTCGCCAATTTCTTCGGCATCGGGCGCGGCACCGATCTGCTGCTCTACCTGTTCATCGTCGCGATGCTGACCTTCGCGGTCGCGGTGGTGCGGGCGAAGGCCCGGAGCGATGCGCGGGTGACCGAGCTGGCGCGGGCCGTGGCGCTCATGGAGACGCGGATCCGGGAGCAGCTCACCGACCCCTCGGATCGGAGCGCCGATCCGGCTCCGGGCGCACAGCCCCGCCGGGACGGCGACCCGGACCCGGGCGATGGCCCGGAGACCGGCCCGGTCCCGGGCGGCGATCCGGACGCCGACCCGGATCGGGGCGCGCGCTCGTGAGCTGGGTGGCCTTCATCGCGCCGGCTGCCGCGTCGCTCGCACTCATCGCGATCCTCGGCCTCCCCGTGTCGTTCGCCCTGCGGCTGCGCGGCTTCGCGGTCGCCGTGGTGGCCGTGCCCGCCGCGTTCGCGGTGATGGCGGTCTCGAGCATCGTCGCCCCCGTCGTCGGCGTCTCCTGGTCCCTGCTGCCGCCGCTCGCCGTGACGGTGCTGCTCTCCGCGGTGCTCTGGCTCCTGCGCGGCCGGCTGGGGGCCTCGGAGCGGATCCGGAACCGCGCGAGCGCCGCGGCCCAGCGCCGCGACCTGTTCGTCTCGCTGGGTGCCGCCGCGATCGGCGGCGCGGTCATCGCGCTCTCGCTCGTCGTTGGACTCGGGCGGGGCGACGTGATCTCGCAGACCTTCGACGCGGGCTTCCACCTCAACGCGGTGCGCTACATCCTCGACTCCGGATCGGCGTCGCCGCTGACGGTCGATCTCACCTCGCCGGGCACGCCGGTCTTCTACCCCGTCCTCTGGCACGGCTTCGTGGCGCTGCTGGTGCAGCTGACGGGCGCCTCGATCCCCCTCGCCACGAACGCCGCCCTCGTCGCCGTCTCGGCGGTCGTCTGGCCGCTGGGCGCCCTCGCGCTCGGCCGGGCCGTCGCCGGGCCCAGCGCACGGGTCGCGCTCATCACGGGGGCGCTCGTCGCGGCGTTCCCCAACTTCCCGCTCTTCCTCGCCGGCTACGGCGTGATCTACCCCAATCTGCTCGCGCTCGCGCTGCTGCCGTACCTGCTGGTGGCCGGGCTGCAGACGCTCAATCTCGGGCCGGCCCGACGATCCATGCCGCTCTCGCGGGGCACCCGCTGGCTCCTCCTGCTCGGCGCGCTGGGCGCCGCGGTGCTCGCGCACCCCAATGTGATCCACGCGGCCCTGATCTGGGGGGCGGTGCCGGTGCTGTGGGCCGCCGTGCGGGCGCTGCGGGGCGCGCCCGTGCCCGACGCGGGCGGGCTGCTCGCGATGCCGAGCCGCCCGCCCGCACTGCGCCGCGGGAGCGCCGTGCTCGGCCTCGTCCTCTTCGCCGCCGCGACGCTGGCGGCGTGGATCGGCGGGCGCACCGCCGACAACGTCTGGCAGGGCTTCTACGGTTTCCGCGCCGCCCTGCTGCAGCTGCTCGACGGCACGCCGCATCTCGAGGGCTCCGCCTGGACGGTCTCCCTGCTGGTGCTGCTGGGAGTCGTCATCGCGTGGCGGCACCCCCGGCTGCGCTGGCTGATCGGAAGCGCGGCCGCACTCGCATTCTTCTACTACATCGCCGACGGCTTCCACACCGCGGAGTGGCGCACGCTGTTCCTGAGCCCCTGGTACAACGACCCGCGGCGCCTCGCGTCGCTGGTGCCGTTCGGGGCGCTGCCGCTCGCGGTGCTGGGCGCGTCGGCGGCCTGGACGATGCTGCGGCCGGGTCTGCGGCGCCTCGCAGCCGCGCGTGCGACGCATCCGCGCCGGGCGCGTCGCGCGCTGACCGCGTGGGCGCTCCTCCTCCTCGTGGCGGCGGGGCAGGCCGGTACGCTCACGGCCCTGCAGATCGTGCGGGACAGCTATCAGGAGCCCGCTCCCCTGCTCAGCGACGACGAGCTGCGTCTGCTGGAGCGGCTCGACGACGTGGTGCCCGAGGGCGAGCGGATCCTCAACAACCCGCTCAACGGCAGCGCCCTCGGATACGCTCTGGCCGATCGCGATGTGGTGTTCCCGCACGCCGGCGGACGCTACGACCAGCGCGGCTACGAGCTGGTGGACTCGATCGTGGACGACCCCGCGCGGGCCTGCGAACTGGCCGACGCACTGGATGTCGGCTTCGTGCTCGACTTCGGGATGGACTACGTGCTCGACAGCGACACCCGCCGGGGTGTGCCGTTCCGGCACATGCAGGAGCTGGATCGCTCGCCGATCCTCGCAGAGGCCGACCGCGAGGGCGATGCCGTGCTCTACCGGGTCGACTGCGAGTGAGCCCGGCCCGCGCCGTCCGCGGCGGAGCGGGCCGGCCCCGCGACGACGTGCCGGGGCGACGCGCGATGCCGAAGCGGAGCGCCCCGCTCGGTGCGCTGCTGCTCGGCGGGCTGCTGCTCGGCGTCGCGCTCACCACCGGCTGCGCAACGGGTGACGGGCGCGCGGGCGGCGCACCGGACCCGTCGGCATCCGGACCCGGGTCGACCCCGGCCCCGACCCCGTCGGCGGAGAGACCCGTCCTGCCGCCGGCCGGCGCCGCACCGGACTATCAGCTGGGCGGAGCCTATCCTCCGGCCGACGGGGTCGGCATCGTGGTCCGGGATCGCCTGGCGGCTCCCGATCCCGAGCGCTACTCGATCTGCTACGTGAACGGCTTCCAGACGCAGCCCGGGGAGATGCACGAGTGGCCCGAGGAGGTGCTGCTGCGCGACGCCGACGGACCGGTCGTCGACCCGGACTGGCCCGACGAGGCGCTGCTCGACACGTCGACCGAGGCTCGGAGGGACGCGATCCTCGCCAGGGTCGTCCCGTGGATCGAGGGATGCGCGGCCGCAGGGTTCGACGCGGTCGAGTTCGACAACCTCGACACCTACACGCGCTCCGGAGGCGCGCTGACCCGGGAGGGCGGCATCGCGCTCGCCGAGGCGTACGTGGCGGCCGCGCATGGAGCGGGTCTCGCGGCGGGTCAGAAGAACGCCGCTGAGGATGCGGCGCTGCTGCGGGATCGCGCGGGCTTCGACTTCGCCGTGGCCGAGGAGTGCGCGGCCTACGGGGAGTGCGCCGCTTACACCGGGGTCTACGGCCGGAGGGTCATCGACATCGAGTACACCGACATGCTGCCGCGGTCCTTCGCGAGCCTGTGCGCGGACCCGGACTCGCCGCGGTCCATGGTGCTCCGGGATCGCGAGCTCGCGGTTCCCGGCGATCGGGCGCACGTCTTCGAGGTGTGCGACTGAACCGCGCGTCGGGTCAGCCGTACTGCTCGTCGTAGCGCATGAGGAACGCGGCGAAGGCGTCGCGCTTCGTGGTGCCGTACTCGTTGTAGCGCACCTTGCCGCCGGTGGTGATACCGGTGGTGATGCCGTTGTCGTACATCCAGCGGATCTCGCGGTAGAACTTCGAGGAGCGATTCACGTCGGCCAGGGGTTCTCGCCCCGTCGGGGTGTACCCCCTGGTGCCGCTCAGACGGTAGAAGAACGCGGCCATCGCCTCGCGCGTGATGGCCTGCGTCGGCCGGTAGAGCGGTTTGCCGGACGCCTGCCTGGTGCCGGTGGCGAGCCCCTCGGCGTGCATCCAGCGGATCTCCTTGTAGAACTTGGTGCTCCGGTTCACATCAGCGAAGGGTTCGGGGCCGCTCGGCGTGTAGCGGGGCGAGCCCGCGTAGCGGTAGAGGAACGCCGCCATGTCGGAGCGGCTCGTACTGCCGGCCGGGCGGAAGTTGCCGGCCTTGTCGCCCGTCGTGATGCCGCGATCCGCGAGCCACATGATGTGCCGGTGGAACTGCTGATGCGCGGGCACGTCGGCGAAGCGCGGGCGCGCGCCGTCGGCGATCGAGATGGCGCCGCCGGGCCAGCGGTAGACGTTGGCGATGCGCATCGTGCGCAGGTCCCATCGCCCTCCGAGCGTGTAGGCGTGGTACACGAAGCGCCAGGAGCCCTTCGCGTCGACGAAGACGCTGCCACCGCCCGGTCCCTGCACGGATCCGGCGCTGGCGAGCAGCCGATTGTCACCCGCGGGGCGCTTGCAGGGGGCGGTCGGCCCCTGGGGGCAGATCGCGTAGCTCGTGGAGTAGCTGCTGGTGGTGTTGGGGCCCGACCAGAACTCGCCGCTCGAGTAGAACAGGTAGGTGGTGCCGCCGATCGTGGCCATCGAGGGGTTCTCGATGGCGTGCTTCTCCCAGGGGCTGGACAGATCGCGCTGCAGCAGGTCGACGGTGCGGGATCCGGCCTTGAGACGTCCCGTGGAGGTATCGATCTCCTGCGCGTGCAGGCCCTGGCGGGTGCCGGCGGCGTTCTCGCTCTTCCACAGGAGATACCACTTGCCCCCGTACGAGACGGGTTCGGGATCGATGACGCCGTTGGGGCGGTCCCCGGGGCACACGACGTTCGAGTTGCCGCTGATGTAGCGGTAGGGGCCGGCCGGTTTCGTCGAGGTGGCGAGCCCGATGCAGAAGCGGTCGGGGCCGCCGCCCGTCGCGCGGATCGAGAGGTAAGCGTGGTACTTGCCGTTGAAGCGGGCGACGCCGGGGGCCCAGGTCTCCTGCGAGCGCCAGCCGAAGTCGCCGGAGTCGGCGGGGTTGCGGGGCATCTTCCGCGCCCAGCCGGGCCGCGGCGATACGAGGCCGTCGGCGTTGAGCCAGGCCTCGCGGCGCTGCAGGGCGGGCGTGCTGTCCGGCACGAGGTAGTTGAAGCTGCGGATCTCGATCGGGATCGCGTCGTCGGTGAAGGGGTCGTAGTCGTCGGGCCGGCCGCGGTCGTACCATCCCATGTCGGAGGCGTAGGAGGTGACGTTCCAGTTCCGCAGGTCGGTGCTGCGCAGCACCGGGAGGTTGCGGTTGCCGGAGTTCGTCGAGAAGGCGTAGTAGGCGGTGCCGCCGGCCTCGGTGACCGGCAGGATCTGCGGGTCGGCGAAGTTGCCGACGTACGCCGAGCCGGGCCACGGCCACATGCCGTTGGCCGCCGGCGCGGTGATCGGGAGCGGCCGCGGCGGCTCTTCACCATCGGGAACCGGAGCGGGCGCCTGCACGGAAGGGGGCGCCTCTTCGACCTCCTCGGCATGGGCCGGAGCGACGATTGCGCCGCCCAGCATCAGCGCCGCAATGGCGATCGAGGCGGTCAGCTGTGAGGTCTTCCGAGCGAGTCCCATGCGCCTTCCCTGAAATCGATGAACTTCATCAGCCTAACCGAGCGCCCGGCCCGGTAGCGGTTCCGGGGCCGGCTCACGGGACCGGGACCGGGCGCCCGGGGCCGGGCGCCAAGGGTCAGCACCAGGGGCCGAGGCCAGCGACAAGGGTCGACACCAAGGGTCGGCTTCCGGGGCCGGGACCGAGGAGCGACGCCAAGTATCGGCACCAAAGCTCGGTAGCAGGGGTCGGCGTCAGGGCCCAGGTTCGGTGTCAAAGCTCGGCGTCAGGGGTCGGCGCCAGGGTCGGAGAGGGCGCCACAGGTCGGCGGCGAGAGCCGAGGATTGGGATCGAGCCGAGGACCGGAGCCAAGCCGCGACGGGACCCCTCTCCCCGGGGTTCAGGCTGCGAGTGTACAGCGGCGCCGTGGTGGATCGAGGTCTCCCCAGGCGAATCGGAGTTCGATACGGGGTCGCATCGCGATCGTTCTGCCTCCGGGGTCGTGGAGGGCGAAGTCGTCGGTACGGACACCGGTATCCGCGCCGGGAGCGTCACCGGTACCGGCTTCTGCGCCAGGACCATCGCGGGTACCGACACCGACCTGGGTACCGACACCGACACCATCACCGCCGCGGCCACCGGCCCCGGCGCCGATATCGATATCGGCGCGGCCGTCGACGGCGAGGCTGTCGGGCCCGCCGATGCCTGCGCTGCGGCCACCGGTTCCAGGGCCGCTTTCATCTCTGACCGGGTCGGTATCGTCGGAGCGCGTGATGCGCCAGCCGCCGTTGTGGAGCTGCATGTGGTGGAAACGGCAGAGCAGGATCCCGCGATCGAGATCGGTGCTCCCCTGATCCCTCTGCCACTCGTCGATGTGGTGGGCCTCGCAGTACGCAGGCGGTCGATCGCAGCCCGGCCACCGGCACCCGCCGTCTCGGACCGCGAGCGCGATGCGCTGTCGGGCCGTGTAGAGCCGCCGCTCCCGCCCCACATCCAGGGGCCGCCCCGACCGGTCGACCGTCACCGGCACCACTCCGCTCGCGCAGGTCTGCTGCCCTACCACTCCGGCCGGGATCGCGGCGGGATCGTCTTCGAAGTGCCCGGCACCCCGGCGAACGGTGCGCCGGTCATCGGCAGGATCGACGATCTGCACGAGACGGACGCCGGCCTGCCGGGTGCCGAACACGGTCTCGGCGTCGGCAGGCGTGCCGGCCCGCAGCAGATCCATGAGCAGGTCGAACTCGAGCTGCTCATTCGTCCGCGGATCCTCGATCAGCTCCCGCGCTCGGGTCTGCTCTTCGGGATCCACGAATCTCGGTCCGCCGCGCCGGGGTCGCAACGCGGCATCTCGCGCCGACCGCAGCCACGCCGCCGACACGTCGTCGAACGCGATGCTCCCGCGCGTGACCCCGTCCCGGTCCCTCCACATCCGGAACGACCGCTGCTCGTACCGGGCCAGGTACCGCCGCTCAGCACCCACGGGGTCGAGCCGATCCCGTACCGCACGCGCCGCGCACCCCAGATCCTCGACCGTCCTCCAGCCCGCCTCGGCGACCAGCTGCTCCGCCGCCACCGACCACACCGCCGCCCGCTCCCGCGCCTCGCGAGCACAATCGTGCTCCGGCACCGGCAGAGACGGCGACGGCGCGCTCGACCCCGCGCTCGACCCCGGGTTCGATCCCGGATCCGACTCCAGCGCCGGACTCGATCGCGGTACCGGGCTCCCGTCGCCCCTCAGCACTCCCGGCGCGGCCGGCGCGGCCGGTGCGACCGGCACCTCGCAGTCATGAGCGGGAGGATGGCCGAGCCCGCGGAAGATCGTATCGTGCTGAGCCGCGGTGATCGTGCCGTTCAGCAGCGCGGACCCCAGCGGCGCGTGCCACGGTGCTGCCGGGGCTCGGCTCCCGAAGCCTCCGGGGCCGTTCGACTCAGCGCCATCGGCTCCGGCACGACCGGTCCCGGCACTCCCGCCCTCGCCGCCCTCGCTGCCCTCGCCGCCCTCGCCGCCCTCGGCACCGTCCGCTCTTTCGACTCCTCCGATCGGATGATCCGCTGCATCACGGACGACGTCGCCCATCTCGGGGATGCTCCCGCTGCCCTCTGGTACAGGGACTCTCCCACTCGCACCTGTTTCGCGGCCTCGCCCCGGCTCATCCCGGTGATCTGCTGCACCAGTGACACCGCGTTGCGGTGCCCCGCGGACTGCGCCAGTCCTGCATGTCCCGCCGAGCGCGAGGAGCGCTGCGCCACCACACCCGCGGCGGCCACACGCAGCCGTTCCGCCATCTGCCCCACCGCAGCGGCCAGCTCCAGCAGCTGCACCGCGCCCTCGTCGTCGAGACGCCCCACCGCTCCCGGCAGCAGCGCGGCATCGGGCACCTCACCCGTCAGGGCGCGGATCGCAGCGACCCGATCGATGAGGTGAGCAAAGAAGGACATGCTCAATTTTCCCATTTGATCAGGGAAAATACCTAGGGATAACTCGACGGTTTTTGTCGCGTTTCGGCGCTTGTGGACGAAGCATCAGTGGCGCCGCCCTCCCCCGCCCCTCCCTCACTCGGCCCGCCCCCGGAACCCGCGAGATATCCGCCACCCGGTGTTCCCACCGCGCAACATCGACCCCCGCCCGGGAGGAGCGAGCCCGGAACCGGCGAAGAGCCCGCCGTCGCCGCCGGCACCGATCGTCCGACGCGAGCCGGCCCGCCGCGGACCGATCCGCGGCCCTCATGCCCACGGTCGCAGCGAGTCTGCGCATCGGCGGATCCCCGCCAGGAACCCGCCACGAACTGCACAGCCCGTCTCACCGGGCAATTCTCGGCCCCTGTTCGAGCGCAGAGCATGAGGCCTCCGACACGCTCAGATCGCCGCTTGCCCCGGCTCACCGGCCCGCATCCCGCCACGGCAGGGTGAGCGCAGCGAACCGCGGCGGTCCGAGGCTCGCCGCCCGAAAGCGCCCTGAGATCTCGACGGGCTCCACCGGTGGGGCATTCGATCACGACCGATCCAGTCCGCGGGGAGCGGCCTCGATCTCGACAGGCTCGATCAGCCGGAGGGGCCCTCGATCCCGACAGGCTCCATCAACGGGCAGCACCACAACCCCAATCAGCGAACACCACCACAAGCTCGATCAGCCCACCACACCACCCCGGGCTCGATCGGCGGGACGCCCCGCGAGCTCAGAACTTGCCGTCGTACCGCATGAGGAACGCGGCGAAGGCGTCGCGCTTCGTGGTGCCGAGCGCGTCGTAGCGCACCTTGCCGCCCCCGGCGTCGATCCCGGTGGTGATGCCGATGTCGTACATCCAGCGGATCTCGCGGTAGAACCTCGACGAGCGGTTCACGTCGGCCAGCGGTTCCCCGCCCTTCGGCGTATAGCCCCGCAACCCGCTGAGCCGGTACAGGAACGCCGCCATGGCCTCCCGGCTGATACTGCTGCTCGGCTTGTACAGCGGTTTGCCGCCCGGATTCCGCACGCCGGTGGAGAGGCCCTCGGCGTGCATCCACCGGATCTCGCGGTAGAACTTCTGCCCGGGCCGCACGTCGGCGAAGGGCTCGGGCCCGGAGGGCGTGTACCGGGGCGAACCCGCATAGCGGTAGAGGAACGCCGCCATGTCGGATCGGCTCACGTTCGCCTTCGGCCGGAAGTTGCCCGCCCGGTCGCCGGTCGTGATCCCGCGATCCGCGAGCCACTTGATCTGCTTCGCGAACTGATGGTCTCCGGGCACGTCCCCGAAGATCGGCTTGGGCCCGTCGGTGAGCACGAGGCGTCCGTTGCCGAGACGGTACAGGTTGGTGACCCGCATGTTGCGCACACCCGGGCTGCCGCCGAGCTCGTAGGCGTGGTAGGCGTACTTCACCGAGCCGTCCGCGGCGGTGAACAGGCTGCCGCCCGCAGGGCCCTGCACCTTGCCGCTGCTCCGCAGCAGGCGGTTGTCGCCGGCGGGGCGCTTGCAGGGAGCCGTGGGGCCCTTCGGGCAGACGGCGTAGCCGGTGGCGTAGTTGCTGGTGTTCCCTGCGGACGCCTGATAGTTCCCGCCCGAGTACAGCAGGTAGGCGGTGCCGCCGATCACCCGCATGGTGGGGTTCTCGATGGTGCCGATCTCCCACGTTCCCGAAGACATGCTGCGCGTGAGCAGCGTGACGCGGGATCCGGTGAGCTTGCCGGTGGCCGTGTTGATGGGCTGCGCGTAGAGTCCCTGCTCCACGCCGCCCCGACCCTGCCCCTTCCAGAGCAGGTACCACTTGCCGCCGTACTGCACCGGCTCGGGATCGATCGCGCCGCCCGGGTCGCTCGGCTGGCACTGGATCGCGTCTCCGCCGTTGGCGTAGCGGTAGGGGCCGCCGGGTTTCGACGACGTCGCGAGCACGATGCAGAATGCTCCGTCGGGGGCCGCGCCCGCGGCGCCGGCCGGCTTGACGCGCAGTGACATGTACGCGTGGTACCTGCCGTTGAAGTGGGCGACGCCGGGGGCCCAGTTCTCCTGGCGGTTCCACCCCCGGTTGCCCATCTTCAGGCCCATGTCGTGGGCCCACTTCGGCCGCGGGGAGACGAGCCCGTCGCCGTTGAACCAGGTCTCGCGCTCCTGCATGAACCGCGCCGAGGCGGTTCCGCGCGGCGTCTGGTAGGTGAAGCCGCGGATCTCCGACGGGATCGCCGTGTCGGCGCGAGGGTCGTAGTACCCGGGATTGGAGTACATCTTGTCGTAGTCCGCGTTCCAGGGTTTGGTGCTGAAGTTGAAGTTGCGCTCGTCCCAGCCCGGCTGCGACGAGTACGCGGCCGGGTACCAGTGCTTCAGATCGGTGCTCCGGAGCACCGGCAGCCGCAGCTGGCTGGTGGTGGTGCCGAAGGCGTAGTAGACGGTCTTGCCGCCCTCCCGCACCGGCAGGATCGTGGGATCGGCGAAGGTGCCGGTGTAGGGGCACCCGGGCCGCATCCAGGTCTTGTGCGCGGCGCAGAGCGAGCTCGCCGCGAGGATCGGGCCCGGATCGCTCTCAGCGGCGACCGGCGCGCTCCGGTCCTCGGCCGGTTCCGGTTCCGGTGCGTCCCCGGCGGTTTCCGATGCGTTCGCGGAGGATCGGGCCGGATCGGCATCGGGGACCCCGCCGTCCGCACCGGGATCGACGCCGGGATCCGGATCCGCGGCTTCCGAAGCGTCCTCACCTGTGCCGGCCCCGGCGCTGTCACCCGTACCGGTCTGCGGCTCGGGATCCTCGGCGCCCGGCAGGCCCGGGGCATCGTTCTGCCCGTCACCGGATGCGTCGCCGAAGGACTCGGCCGCGGCGGTATCGCGACCCTCCGCGAACGCCGGACCGGCGACGCCCGCCGTCGAGCCCACCACGAGCCCCGAGGCCAGTACCAGCGCGCAGAGGTGCTTCCAGAGCCGCACGGCGTCCTCCCCCGGGTCGAGCGATGCGTCGGAGTCAGCCTAGCCGACGCGGAGCGGAGCCCCGCATGCGGCGGGATCCTGGAGGCCCCGATCTCGACAGGCTCGACCGGCGAGGAGAGCACGCCCCGGGTCCCGGTAGGCTCGGCCGGCAGGGCGAGCAGATCCCGGCGGGCTCGACCGGCGGCACTCGCCCACCCCGCACGCTCAGCCCGTCGGGTCGATGGCCTCGGTGAACATGCGCAGCGAGCGAGCGGTGAACGCCTCGGGGTCGAACTCCCCCGTTCCCGAGAGCCGCCCGTCGGCGACGCGGTGCAGCGCCTCGACGAGGCCCTCGAGCGAGATCGGCACGAGCGGCCCGAACGCCCCGTCGTGCAGCACGGAGCGCGATCCGGGGGTGTCGGTCGCCACGACCGGCGCGCCCACGGTGAGCGCCTCGAGGATCACGAGCGGCTGCCCCTCGTGCAGCGACGGCAGGATCAGGGCCCCGGCCGCTCGGAGATGCGCCTGGGGATTGGGCACGAGACCGCGCAGACGCACGAGGTCGCCGATGCCGAGCGCCGCGATCTGCCGCTCGAGCTCGAGCCGAAGGGGTCCCTCGCCGAGGCAGGTGATCTTCACGGGCCGGCCGAGCTCGTCGCGGCAGGCGGCGAGCGCTTCGAACAGCTGCGCGTGGTTCTTCTCGTGCGAGAGGCGCGCGATGACGCAGGCGTGGGCCCCCTCCGAGGCGTACCACTCGGCGTCCGAGGGGTCCATGGGGATCTCGGCGAGGGCGCGGATCTCGGCGACGTTGATGGTGTTCTCGATGGTGATGTGCTTCTCGCGGGGCACCCCGAGGTGCTCGTGCATGGTCTCGGCGTTGTAATCCCGCACGCCGTCGCTGACCGAGGCGCAGAAGGCCATGCGATCCATCGTCAGCAGGCCGGCCCGCAGGCGCGGGTACTTGTTCTCGATCTCCTTCCACATCTCGTTGTGGAAGATGATGCCGCGGCGGCCCCCGGCGATGCGCACCCCGTCGTTGACGAGGGCGATGTTCTTCGCGTCGTAGGCGCTGAACTCGACGGCGGAGTGGAAGACGGCCTGCCCGAAGAGCCGCCGCGCCTCGCGCTCCATGCCGCGCGCGACGTGGCGCTTCGCAAGGGGGAAGTCGATGTAGCGCCGGGTGGAGAAGAACTGCAGGGCCTCGCGCTCCATGCGGGTGCCGGCGTACTGGCCCACCTGCGGCAGCACGCGGGAGTAGCGCCGCACGTCGGCGAGCGTGTCGGCCTCGGCCCCCTCGAGCGCGTTGCGGTTCGGCATGAGGTAGGGCGCGTACTCGCTGCCGTCGAGCGCCGCGATGAGGCTGCGCACCGAGCGGGTGATGCCGTTGGGCGGCAGCCCGCCGGTGGAGAGCAGCACGGCGCGCCGGGGGGCCGGATCCGCCGATGCGGCGGATGTCCCCGCGTGCGACGCGGCATCGGGCGCGGCAGCGGGCTGCGCGTCGGGCACGGGGACCGGCGCGGGATCGCCGCCGGCGCCGAAGAGCAGCTCGACGGCCCGTCTGGCCGAGGTGCCCGTCTCCGGCGAGCTGAAGCGAGCGGTCTGCTCGGCGTACTCGTCGACGAAGCCCTGGCGATCCTGCACCGCCTGCAGCAGCAGTTGCCGAGCCTCCTCCGTGCTGCGCGCGTCGGCGCCGGGCACCTCCTCGGCGCCGAAGTACAGGCCGCGGTCGGCGGAGTAGGCCTCGATGTCGGCGATGAGCTTGACCACCGGCACGCCCACGGCCGCGGCGTCGAAGAGCACGCTCGAGAAGTCGGTGACCACGGCGTCGGCGGCGCCGATGAGCTCGTTGGTGTCGAGCTGCGGCGGCACGAAGACGAAGCCGTCGGGGTCGGCGGCACCGCGGAACGCCTCGCTCACGTAGTGGTGCGCGCGCACGGCGATGGTGAGCCCCGGCGCGCCCAGACCTCGCGCGACGTCGACCACCTGCTGCACCTCGGCGTCGCGCTCGGTGAAGGTGCCCTTCCAAGTGGGCATGTACAGCACCAGCCGGCCGTCGGCGGGCACGCCCAGCTCGGCGCGCAGCGCCGTGCGATCCTCGTCGCTCAGCTTCACCGAGAGATCGTTGCGCGGGTACCCGCCGCGCACGAAGACGTGCGGGATCAGCTGGTCGACGTCGTGCCCGCGCGAGAGCACGTCGAGGGTGTGCGGGTCGGGGCCGAGCACCGCGTCGGCGTGCAGGAAGTTGCGGCTGATGTTGCCGTAGGCGAAGGGCTCGGAGCGGTTGTCGCGGCCCATCGTCTTCCACGGCACCCCGTGCCAGGTGTTGAGGTAGCGCTGGCCGTCGCGCTTGGAGAAGCCGTACTCGATCGTGGAGTTGTTGACGATGTACCCGGCGCTCGCCAGGTAGCGGAAGTGGCCGGGCGATCCCTTGCGCACGAACACCACGTTCGGGCGGTCCAGCAGGGAGGGGTGGATCGCCGCGCCGGGGGCGATGCTCCAGACGTGCAGCAGATCGGGGTGCTGAGGATCGTCGAGCAGTTCGCGGCAGATGGCCAGCGGGTTGCAGGAGGTCGTGGCGCCCAGCGACGACTCGTACAGCACGGTGCGGGGTTGGATCGGCTCGGTCTCGCTGCACTCGTCGTAGAAGCGGTCGAGCGGGGAGCCGAGGTCGGTCCAGGCCTCGAGGCTCAGCGGCACGAACGGCAGCCGCTCGACCTGCGCGGCGCGGATCGCCGCCCACGCACCGGGCCACTCCTCGGCCTCGGCGAGCCGCGCCGCGAGCTGCAGTGCGGCCTGGGCGCGCAGCTCGTGTCCGCTGGCGCGCGCGGCGATCTGGCGCAGATGCTCGACGCGCAACGGCCGCACGAGCTGCTGGTTGAAGCGCGAGACGAGCGCCTGCAGCTGCGGATCGACCTCTCCCTCCAGCGCCGATCCCGCGATCACGGACTCGGGCCCGGGGCCGTCGAGATAGCTCTCGACCGCTCGCTGCTCGCTGCCCGGCGCGTCCCCGGGCTCGCGCTCGGCGACGATCGCCGAGCGCCGGAAGCGCGCGAGCGGGGTCAGGTCGCGCTGATCGGATCCCGCGTACACCTCGAGGGCCTCATCCGGCCGGTCGAGGAGCTCGAGCAGGCCGCCCAGCGCCTCGCGCGTCCCGGGGGCGCGGTCGGGTCGCGCGGCGGCGTGGCGCGCGTGACGCAGGGCGAGATCGAGTTCGCCCAGCTGCAGCCGGGCGAGAAAGCTGAGCTCGAAGAGGCGGGTCTCGGCGGTGTCGGGCAGCTCGCGCAGCAGCTCGGCGGCCTCGTCGGCGTGCTGGTACTCCTCGAACTGCAGGCTCGCCACGCGCAGCAGATCGAAGCCCTGCACGGCGGACTCGGGCGTTCCCGCACAGGCCGGGGCCGGGGCGAAGGCCCGGTAGGCCTCCTGCGCAGCCGCCGGTTCGCCGATCTGCCGTGCGCAGTAGGCCCGGATGAGCAGGCGCTCGTCCCCGGCCGGCAGCGCCGGAAAGGTGCTGAGCTCCTCCCAGGCGTCCGCGTAGCGTCCCTGCCGCACCAGTGCATCGGCCAGCCACCCCCGCCAGGAGAGCCGGGTCTCCTCGTCGCCCGCGAGAGCGATCGACTGCTCGACGGCGTGGATCTCGCGGTGCAGGTTGCCGCGGGCCCGCTGGTTCCAGGCCTCCTCGTCGTAGATGCGAGCGCACGCAGGATCGATCTCCTTGGCCCGCTCGATGTAGACGTCGCCGAGTGCGAGGGCCCTGCGGAGGTAGTGCGCCTTCGCGATCTCGACGAGCATGGCGGCTGTCGTGTCGTCCTGCTCGGCGAGCCGCTGCGCGTAGCTCAGCGCCGCTTCCGCTCCGTCGCGCTGCTCCACGTAGTCGAGATACGGCACGAGCGCCTCGGGGTAGTCGCGCAGCCGCCCCTCGAGGCGCTGCTGCGCCCGCTCCACCAGCCCGGGCGAGAACCGATTCGCGGCGCGCAGCACGAGGAAATCGCGACGCCAGGGCCGCTCCCGGTCCACGAGCAGGCCGATGCCCTGGGCGACGGATCGCGAAAGCGTGCGCATGGAACTCATCCCTGCGAGTGTACTCCGGGGTCCGCTGCGCGGAACTCAGTCCCGGACGAACTCCACCTCGGAGTCCGGGGAGAAGAAGGCAGTCCCGTGCTGGAAGCGCAACGACCTGCGGCCGTTCTCATCCAGAGTCTGGATCTTGCCCGCGACGAAGCCCCAATCGCCCGCCGGCCCCCCGGCGGCGGCGTACGCGCGCTGGAACGCGCCGTTGCGGAGCCCCCGGGTGACCTTCAGCGACGACGAGGCCAGGATCATGCCCTTGCTGCAGGGCTGCATCAGTCCTCCGCCGTTCTCGTCGATGACGACGGGTTCGCCCTCGAGCACGCCGTACTCGCTCGGATAGGCGGTGACGAAGCGGTCCAGCGACTCGCGCAGATCGAAGGGGCCCTTCCTGGCCTGCCGCAGGCGCCGGGCGGCCGCCCCGCTCGTGCTGTCGAGCACCTTGAGCGCCTCATCGATGGGCCCGTCGAAGATGGCCCGGCCCTGATGCAGCACCACTCCGCGGTCGCAGAGCTGCTTCACCTGGCTGGCGCTGTGGCTCACGACGAACATCGTCGTGCCGCGGGCCCGCATCTCCTGCATGCGGGCGGCGCACTTCTTGCGGAATGCCGCATCGCCGACCGACAGCACCTCGTCGATCAGCAGCACATCGACCTCGGTGTGCACGGCCACCGCGAAGCCGAGCCGAGCCTGCATCCCCGACGAGTAGTGCTTCACCTCGGTGTCGATGAACTCGCCGATCTCCGAGAACTCCAGGATGTCGTCGAAGCGCGCGTCGGTCTCCTTCTTCGACATCCCGAGGATCGCCGCGTTGAGGTAGACGTTGTCGCGACCGGTGAGGTTCGGGTTGAACCCCGCGCTCACCTCGATGAGACCCGCGACACGACCTCGGGTGCGCACCCAGCCGCTGTCGGGCCGCATGACCCCGGAGAGCATCTTGAGGGTCGTCGACTTGCCGGATCCGTTGCGCCCCATGAGGGCGATCGACTGCCCCGGGGGGACCTCGAGCGTGATGCCGTCCACGGCGTTGAAGTGCGAGCTGAGCTTCTCCCGCTTCAGCAGCGCGAGGAACGACTCCTTGAACGAGCTGTTGTACTTGAGCGTGAACGACTTGGTGATGTCGTTGATGACGATCGCCGGCTTCTGGGCGACGTCCGCCGGCTGCGTCTCAGAGGTGCTGGGCAAAGTTCCCCTCCATCTTCCGGAACGTGAGCTGCCCGATGAGCAGGGTGGCAAACGCGATCGCAAGGCCGATCATCGCGTTCAGCATGAGGTGCTCCGGCCGATCCGACCCCGGTGCGATCGGCAGCCAGAACACGTCGTGGAAGAGCTCGACGGTCACCGTGACCGGATTGACCATGTACAGGTGGTAGATCCAGGAGGGTGCGAGGTCGCGCACCAACTGCGAGGAGTAGAGCACGGGCGAGGCCCAGGTCGAGAACATCAGGATGAGGTCGACGATGTTGCCGGCGTCGCGGTAGGCCACGTTGATCGCGCCGAAGAACAGCCCGAGCCCGAGCGCGAACACCAGCACGATGACGAGGCCGAGCAGGAAGACGAGGACCTGCATCCAGGTGATCGTCCACCCCAGGAAGATGCAGATCACGAGCAGCACGGCGGCCTGCGGCAGGAAGTGGATGAACGCGGCTCCGACCGCCGAGACGGGGAAGAGCTCTCGCGGCAGATAGATCTTCTTGACCAGCGAGGCGTTGCCCGTGATCGCGTTCGTCGAGTTGCGCAGCGCCTCGCTGAAGAGGTTGACCGTGATGATCCCCCCGAACAGGTACACCGGGAAGTAGTCCATGCCCCGGTTCGCTCCGAGCAGCACCCCGATCACGAGGTAGTACATGAGGAACTGCGCGGCGGGGCGCACGTAGGACCAGATCCAGCCGAGCACCGAACCGTAGTAGCGGGTCGCGACGTTCTTCTTCAGCAGCAGCGAGAGGAGATACCGGTGCCGCAGGACGTCCCACAGGCCCTTGCTCTTCCCCGGAGCACTGTAGTCCGGGTCTGTGAGCGCCGCTTCATAAACCACGAGGATGCAGTCTACTTCGTTTCCCTGACGACCCTCTGCAGCACCGGATCAACCGAGGGCCGCGGTGACCGGGCGCAGATCGGGGTGGGCGCGCCACCACGCGATGTGGCCGTTCAGCGCGGCGAGGTCCTCGGGCAGCCAGTCGCTCCCGGTCAGGAACTCGCCCGCCTCGTAGTGGGCCCGCAGCGCAGCGGCCACCTCCGCACCGCACCCGGCGCGCTCGATGCCCACGGCGTTGACGCCGGTGAGCCGCGGCGGAGTGCCGTACACCTTCGCGAACGGGGGCACGTCGCGGGTCACGGGCGTGCCCATCCCCACCATCGCCCCCGGGCCGATGACCCGTCGCTGATGCACCACCGCGTTCATGCCGATGTTGACCCGATCGCCGATCGCGCAGTGCCCCCCGATCGAGACGCCGGCGGACACGGTCGCGTCGGCCCCGAGCAGCACGTCGTGCGCGAGGTAGGCGCGGTTGAGCACCCAGCTGCGCGCACCGACGGTGGTCTCGCGGTAGGTGCCCTGGTGGATGACGGCGCCCTCGCGGATCACGGCGCCCTCGCCGATGCGCACGCCGGAGTGCTGCAGGTCGCCCGTCCAAGCCGTGTTCTGCGGCAGACTCGACATCTCGGGAGGGGCGCCGACCTGGGCTCCGGGCCCGATCCAGACGCCGTCCTCGATGACGCAGGGGCCCAGGACGACCGCCCCCGGTCCGATCTTCACGCCGTCGCCGACGACGACGCCCTCGCCGATGAACGCCGTCTGGCTGATCTCACTCATTCGGTCCCTTCCCCCGCAAGCTGCGCAGCTTCAGGCGCACGCGATCCCGCAGCGCGGCCCCCGGGGGCCGCACGCGATGGCGCAGCTCCGCATACTGGGCGTGCAGACCGGCGATCTCCTCGCGAGTCCGTTCCAGCTGCTTCTCCAACTGCCCGATCCGGGAGACGTGATCCTGCTCGGTGAACGAAGCGTTCAAGCGGTAGAGGTTCGTGCCCTCCTGCGCCACGCGGGCCACCGCGAGCAGTTCCTCGTTCCGCTCGTCGGTCCAGGACGTCTCAGAGACGGACGGGAGATCCTCGCGCGGCACGGACTCGCCGTCGCCGATGTCCGCGACGATCCCGTCCCACCATCTCGACTGGTACGCGCGCCGGGCGAGGCCGACGGCCCGCACCCCCGAGCGGATCCTTTCGCCCTCGGTCCAGAGCGCCCCGAGCACGCGGGAGCCGAAGAGCGCCGTCCATGACTCGTAGGGGATCGCGAAGGACTCCATCCCCAGGTTGGCGAGCGCTCCTCGCATGCGGACGGCGGAGTAGTAGCTCGTCACGATCCCGATCGCGGGGGTGCCGACCGCCGCACCGAACACCACCGGGTGGTAGCGCGTCGACACGGTGAAGACGGCACCTGCGGTGACCGACAGCAGATCCCGCGCCGAGATGATGTCGAACGACCGCACCCGGCCACTCGCCGAATAGGCCGCGATCCGCTCGTGGCCGAAGCGATCGCCGTCCTGCCCCAGG
This sequence comes from Leucobacter sp., assembly GCF_053528595.1. Lineage (NCBI taxonomy): Bacteria > Bacillati > Actinomycetota > Actinomycetes > Micrococcales > Microbacteriaceae > Leucobacter > Leucobacter sp. The sequence goes on from NZ_JAIVPF010000077.1 coordinate 39,770, forward strand.
TCATCGGCGTCGCCCAGTCGGCCCATGTGCGGCAGCAGCACGATGTCCGCGTCCTGCTCGGCGACGATCTGATCGAGCATCGTCGCGAGCTTGCGATAGTACTCCTCGCGGGAGAGGCCCGTCGACCAGGCGTGGTACGTGAAGCTTCCCACGACGTAGCGCTCGGAAAGGCCCAGCAGATCCCGCGCTTCCTCCGGGGTGCGCGACGGCTCCAGCAGGATCGCGTCGTCGAGCGTGTGCACCACGTTGCCGGCATCGCCGACGATCTCGCGCATCAGAGCGGCCGTGGTGCGCTCCCGCGCGCCGAACACCCTCGCGTAGGAGGCGATCTCGCCGACCAGCTCGCGATCCTCGGGGAGGAGGTGGGGGCCCACGGTCTGGCTGGACACGTAGAGCGGGATCCCGAAGTGCTCGGCGAGCCGCTTGAGCGTCAGTCGCTCGAAGATGTGGTGCATGCCGCTGGAGTTGAGATTGCCCCCGCCCGCGATGACCACGGCGTCGGCGGCGCGCACGGCGTCCACGGTGCGCACGGCTTCCGCCGGGATATCCCCCTCGCCGCGCGCGCCCGCCACGATCGCGTCGAGATGGCGGATCTTCGGCTCGCGCCGGTAGATGGTGCGGTAGCCGAAGCGGGGCACGGCGTCGACGTCGTAGAACGGCGCGGAGATCCCGGGGTCACCGGCCATGAGGGTGACCTGTGCTCCTCGCTTGCGCAGTTCGGCGATCGCCACCTCGGTCATCGCCTCGTCGCCCAGATGGTAGTTGCCGTTCCAGCTCACATCTCCGATGACGACGACCCTCATGGCTACCTCTGTTTCAATCGCGTGCGGAACCGCTGACCAGCCTAGTCGGTGCCGGGCCCGCCCGCGGCGAGGGCCTCCCGCGCCTCGGAGCCGATGACCGCGCCTCTCCGGTAGCCGGGCAGGAGCACGACGTCACCGGGCAGGAAGCGGTAGTCTCCCCCGTCGCCCGTGTAGAGCGCGAACTCGCCTTCGTCATCCGCGGCGATCGCGTCGATCGGAAGCGTGTTGAGCCTGCGATAGTCCCGCGGTCCGGGCGGTTCGGCCGGAAGGTAGACGAAGCGCCACGTCCGCGCGAGCACCTCGGCGGGGAAGGGCTGCATCTCGTGGTGGGAGAGGCCGGTGCTCACGAGCAGCCGCGCGTGCTTCATCAGGATGAAGTGCCGCGCGCTCCCCCTCGTCACCGTCCGCAGACCGCGAAGGGCTTGCCGGTCGGAGGAGGAGTCGACCACGCACCACACGTCGGGTGCGCCGGGTCGCGCGTCGAGCAGACTCCGGCACACATCCGGCAGCCAGGAGGCGCCCGCCTCGTCGGAAACCGCCCAGGCCCCGGAGAAGCGCCGGTCGTAGCCGGTCACGGCGGCGAACCGCAGCGGCAGAGAGTAGCGGAGCCTCGCGAACGCGCTCCGAGCCCGAGCGCCCAGGGTCGGCACAGGGCCGCTCGGAGAAGCCGCACCTCCATCGGGTCTGCGCTGCCCGAGCTCCGCGCGGATCCCGGCCGCCGTCAGCGGCCGGCCGCCCAGCTCGAACACGAAGCCGTCCGTGCTCGTCAGCACCACCGAGTCCGGCGCCGCCGGCGACAGCCGCAGGATGTGCTGGTAGCCCCAGGTCGATCCGAGGTACTCGACGCGACGGACCTTCGTCTCCCGGATCCCGGCTCCGCTCACCTCCAGCCCGCCCGGCGCCCCCGGCGCATCGGAGTAGAACCCCACCCGCAGCGACGACGCGGGGTCACCGCCCAGTCGTTCGACGGGCGAACGGCGCAGCCCGCGCTGCGCCGCGAAGAGCCAGGCCATCCGCATCTCGAGGGGGACGTCGAAGATGCGGAACGACTCGATGCGCCGAGCACCCATGCGCCGCAGGTTCTCGGCGAGCTCCGCCCGGATCTCGTCGAGAACCCCCTGGGCGACGCCGTAGACGGGCGAGTCCGCCTGGCGGTTCCGCCGGAAGAGGTAGAACGTGAAGTACAGCAGGGTGTTCGCCAGCCACTGCGGGCACTCCGCTCCCGCGGATTCGAGCAGGGCCCGGTGCGTCACCCCGAACACCGTGGTGAAGCGCTCGATGTTGCGCTCCTGCGTCTTCACGATCGAGGAGTCGTCGATCCGGCGCCGATAGCAGTACTCCGCCGACGGCACCAGCACGTACCGGGCGCCGTTCAGCAGCAGGTAGCGCATGATGAAGTCGGCGTCCGAGGCCGTCGGCAGATCCTCCCGCACCCGCTGCCGGTGCGCGGCGATGCGCTCGGCGCTGAAGAAGACGGTTCCCCCGAGCGTCTGGATGTCGTCTGGGGTCTCGATCAGATCCACCGCACGGCGCTCCCCTCCCGCGTACTTGAAGTCGAGCGGGTGCCGGATGTCCCTCCCCTGCGGGTCCTGCAGGCGGATGCGGCCCACGAACATCCACTCGTCGGGGTGCGCCGCGCGCGCCGCCTCGATCTCCGCGAGATAGCCCGGGTCGAGACGGTCGTCGGGGTCCGGCGAGGAGACCCACGCGCCGCGCGCACGAGAGAGACCGGCGTTCCTCGCGGAGGCGACTCCGCCGTTGCGCTTCACGACGGTGCGCACGGCGTAGTCGGTGCGCCCGGCCCACTCGCGCACGACCTCCTCCGACCCCTCCGGGCAGCCGTCGATCACGAAGACGAGCTCGTACCCCGAGTGGTCGGCGGTCTGGGCGTCGAGCGACGCGAGGAACCCGGGCAGGTACTCGGCCACCCGGTAGCAGGCGAGGATCAGCGTGGTGTGGGGCGTGCGGGCTTCCCAAGCCGCCTCGGGGAGGTTGCGGTCGTCGGCCTCGACCGGCTCGTCGCGAGCATCGATCGGATCCCTGCTCATATGCCCCCGCTACCCGTGACGTCAGGCCCACAATCTACCATCGGGCGGCTCCGGCGAGTTCGTCAACGCAGCTCTTCCCGTTTAGAATGTGCTGGTGAACAGTTCAGCTGCACCCAAGCTCATCGTCATCGGCCAGGGCTACGTCGGCCTTCCTCTCGCCGTCCGGGCGGTCGAGGCGGGTTATGACGTGATCGGCATCGATTTCGATCAGCGCCGCATCGATGCGCTGAACCGGGGCGAGTCGTACGTCGAGGACATCCCGGACGACGCCCTGGCCGCGGCGCGCGAGTCGGGGCGCTATCGCGCGACGAACACCTACGACGAGGCTGCGGGATTCGACTACGCGGTGATCACCGTGCCGACCCCGCTCAAGGACTCGCTGCCCGATCTGAGCTTCATCGAGAGCTCGGGCGCTTCACTCGCCCCGCACATCACCCCGGGCGCGACGATCGTGCTCGAGTCGACCACCTACCCCGGCACGACGCAGGAACTGCTGATCCCCATCCTCGAGCAGGGCTCCGGCCTCACGGCGGGCAGCGACTTCCACGTCGGCTACAGCCCCGAGCGCATCGATCCGGGCAACCAGAAGTTCAGCTTCAAGACGACCCCGAAGATCGTCTCGGGCATCGACCAAGCGTCGCTGGAGCGGGTCGACCGGCTGTTCTCCGACCTCGTCGACCGCACGGTGCCGGTGAGCACCCCCCGCGAGGCCGAGATGGCCAAGCTGCTCGAGAACACGTTCCGCCACGTCAACATCGCGCTCGTCAACGAGCTCGCCGTCTTCGCGCACGAGCTCGGGGTCAACGTCTGGGAGGCCATCGACGCCGCGGCCACCAAGCCCTTCGGATACATGAGGTTCACCCCCGGACCGGGTGTCGGCGGTCACTGCCTCCCCATCGATCCGAGCTACCTCTCCTGGAAGGTGCGCACCGAGCTCGGCCGCAACTTCCGCTTCGTCGAGCTGGCGAACGACGTCAACGAGCACATGCCCGATCACGTCGTGCAGCGCACCATGCACCTGCTCAATGACGAGGGCAAGGCGCTCAAGGGCTCGAACGTGCTGCTGGTCGGCGTGGCCTACAAGAAGGACTCGGGCGACTCCCGCGAGTCCCCGGCCCTGCGGATCATCGAGCTCCTGGGGCAGTACGGCGCGCGCGTGCTCGCCGTCGACAGTCACGTCGAGGACCACCGCTGGCCGGCGGGAGCCGAGCGCGTCGAGCTGACCCCCGCGACCCTCGCCGAAGCCGACGTGGCCATCGTCGTCACCGACCACTCGGACATCGACCTGTCGCTGCTGGTCGACGCCCCGCTCCCGGTGTTCGACACCCGCAACAGCGTGCAGGGAAGCAACATCCACCGGCTCTAACCCCCGGGGCCGGGGCGCAGGGCGCCTCGGGCCGAAACGGAACCGCAAAGAAGGATCATGCGCCTCTCCTCTCAACGCCAGCTCATCGCGATCATCGTGCTCGGCGCCTGCGTGCTCGCCACCGCGGCCGTGTGCCTCTTCGCCCCGCTGCGCATCGCGCTGCTCGCGCTGCTCGTGGTGCCGGCCGTGTGCAGCTTCGTGGTCCTCGTCTTCCTGCGGAAGACACTCTCAGCCGTGTATCAGCTGCGCGACTCCCTGCACGGCGGGGTCGCGACCGACACCGCCGCGACCAGCGAGGCGGTGCAGCGCGAGTTGGGCGTCGTGACAGCGCGCCTGGACCGCATCGAGCACCATCTCCCCGAACGGATCGCGGCTCGCGTGGCATTCGAGAACGCGCGGCGGGACGAGCCTTCGACGCCGGGCTCCTCGGCGGATCAGTAGCCCAGATCCTCCTCCATGTCGCTGCACATGAACGCGTCGAACGAGTTCGCCGGATCGGGTGGGCTCGGCGAGCCCACCGAACTCACCCGCATGGAGTTCATGCGCCTCAGTCGTCAGTCGCCCTGGCGCATGCTCTCGATGGGCAGCCGGCTCCGCTCGTACGACGTGCTGGAACGCCTCGCGCGCGATTCGACCGAGGGCAGGATGAGCTGGCCGCGCATGCTCGCGTGCATCGAGGACGGGACCTCTTCCTCGCAGATGCGGGAGTGGAACGCTCCCTATGCCGTGTGCTCCGTCATTCTGGCGTGCGTCCTCGATCCCGGTCCGCGGCATTTCTCCGCGGCGTCCACCGTGCTCCATGCGCTGGCAGGCGAGTCGAAGCTGTGGACGAAGGGCGCTGCCCACGCGCTCCGGCTCGCGGCTCAGACCTCGGTGCTCACCGACGCCCACGCGCTGTTCCGGGAGTTCGCCAAGCTCCCCTTCCTCCCTCCGGGGGTGGTCTGGGCCGGTGAGACCGACTTCCTCCGCCCGCAGACGCGATCGGAGTGGGACGCCTCCGACGGCGCAGCGGGCGCGGACGGGGAACCCGGCCAGTTCGACATCTGGTGGAAGGCGTTCAACGCGCCGTTCACCGAACGCGGTCTGGCGCCCTACGGCCTGCAGCCCGAGGGCTTCGACGACCCCGAGCGTCTCTTCTCGGCGATCCGGGCGCCCGAGGTCGCTCCCGCTGCGCTCCCGCGGGAGCAGCAGCCGCTCGTCACCGTCATCGTGCCGACCTACTGCCCCGACGCCGGCTTCCTCAACACGATCGAGTCGCTGATCCGGCAGTCCTGGTCGAACCTCGAGGTGCTGATCGTGGACGACAGCTCGCCTTCCGGTCATGAGTTCCTGGCCGCCGCCGCAGCCTCGGATCCGCGCGTTCGCGTGATCCCCCTGTCCGAGAACGGCGGGGCCTACCGGGCCCGGAACGCGGGCCTGCTCGAGGCCCGCGGCGAGTTCGTCGCGTTCCAGGACGCCGACGATCTCTCGCATCCCAAACGCATCGAGTTGCAGGTGCTCCCGCTGCGCGAGAACACCGGCCTCATCGCGTCGGTCTCGCGTGCGCAGCGCGTCCTGACGGACGGTACGCTGACCTACTTCGGCTACCTGCCGCATCGCACCAACGCCTCGTCGCTGACGTTCCGCCGCGCTCCGGTGCTCGAGCGTCTGGGACGGTTCGATGCCGTGCGCAAGGGCGCCGACTCGGAGTTCACCGAGCGTCTCACCAGCGCTTTCGGCGGGGACTCGCTGCTCGAACTGCCCGACCCGCTCAGCCTCGTGCAGCTCACGCTCGGCTCGCTGTCGCGTTCGGACTTCCGCCCCACGTGGATGTCGGGCAACCGTCTCAGCTACATGCGCCAGTTCCAGGCCGCGCATCGCAGCATCGCCGCTCAGGCCGCACCGGACTGGAGGCTGAGCGACGCTCGCCCCGCCATCACCCGTTCCGCCCCGGGCATGCGGGGCGAACCGGCCCGTGAGCGGCTCGCGGTCGCGGTCGTCTCGGACTGGAACGACAACATGGCGCCGCTCCGCGACGCCACGACGCTCGTCCGGGGTCTCGCGGCCGGGACCGAGCAGCCCGTCGGACTGGTCAACGGAGTCCGCCCGCGCTTCAGCTCCATGGAGCGAGCGCCCATCGACGACGGACTCGCCGAGGCCGTCGAGCGCGAACGGGCCGTGTGGGTGAACTGGATCGATCCCACGAGGATCGATCGGCTGATCTTCGACAGCCCCGAGTTCCTCTGGGCGCTCCCCCACCCGGACGAGCTCGGCCTGCAGGCGGGGCGCGTCGAGATCGTGCTCGACGAGTACCTCCGTCGCGTGGACGTCCCGACCCTGCCCCCGATCGAGTGGTGCGAGGACCGGGTGCGGGAGCGGTTCGGGGTCCGCCCCGTCTGGCTCGTCGCGTCGGCGTCTCTGCGGGACCGGCTGCGCTCGCGCGGCAGCGACGCCGAACTCCTGAGCGGGATCGCGGCCGGCCCGTCCGGGGCCCGGCCGCTCGTCCCTCTCCGACCCGTCATCGGCGTGGTGCTCCCCGCACGCGCGGATCATGCGCAGTGGGACTGCGCTCGTGTGCTCGCCCAGCTGCCGCCCTCCGGGATCGGCGAGGTCGTGCTGTACGACGAGACGGGGGCTCTGGATCCGCAAGACCCGCTCGCGCAGCGACTGCCCGTGCTGACGTCGGGGGACTGCGACCGGGAGGAACTGCTGCGACGCGTGGGCATCCTGGTTCCCGATCTGTTCGGGGAGCGCCTGCTCGCGGCCGAGACCTGGGTCCGCAGCGGCCTCCGAGCCGGCGTGCCGATCGCGCTGCCCTACGGCGTCGAATCCATGCAGCAGCCGCCCGCCCTGCGCTATCCCGTGGGAGGGGCGCGGGATCTGCTCTCCGTCCTGATGCTCGATCCCTCCTACGCCGAGATGCGGGCCGATTCTCCGGCCCGGTTCGAGCCCGCCGCCGAGCCCCCGGCGATCCGCTTCGTGATTCTCGGACCCGAGGATGAGGAGCAGGTCGAAGCCACGCGGGAGTCCATCCGCGGACTCTCTGACGATCACGAGATCCGTGTGATCCACGGCGACCGGATCGGCGACCTTCTGCGGGAGGGGACGCTCGACGGCCTGTCCGCCTCGTCGCGCGTCTGCCTCGTGCCCGCTGGGAGTCGGTTCGCCACGGACGCCTTCGCCGGACTCCACGGATCGGCCGCCGAAGACCTGCACGTCTTCAGCGAGGCGGCCTACGAGTACCGTCTCAACCAGGAGCTCGAGGGGGTCGGCACCGTCGTCGCCGGAGGGGGCGCTCCGCTCTGGGCCGGTTCCACGGCCACCCTGGTGCGGGCCGACGTGCTGTCGGCGGTCGTCCATCGATACTCCGGGCACGGCATCGGGGACGGCATCGCATTCGCTGCGGCGCTGTCGGTCAGCGGCGGTTTCGGCGTGCTCGGCGGCGTGCACTCGCCGAAGGGGCACGAGGACCGCGCGGACGAGGCGCCCGAGGCGCTCACGGAGAGCTGGTACACCGCCTTCGCCGACGACTGGGCGCATCTGCTCGAGACGACGCGGGGGATCGGCCCCGCGCACGACTATCTGCAGGAGGTGTTCGTCTACCTCCTGGCCGTCCGGCTGCGGCTCAACAGCGGGCCCGGCCAGAAGCTCACGCTCTCGGACGCCGGTTTCGCCGCGTACTCCCGGCTCCTCACCCGCGCGCTGAGCACCGTCGACGACGCCCGGCTCTGGTCGCCGCGGACGCGGGGCAAGGCCCTCTCGTCCGCGTTGCGGCACTTCCTCCTCCGGCTGAAGCACCTGCACGATTTCGCTCCCGCGCAGCTCGAGGACGCCGACGGGCCGTTCACCGAACTCAACGGACTCGAGATCGAACGGCCGAAGGCGACGCGGATCACCATCGACGGGATGCACACGAGGGACGGCGTGCTCACGATTCACGGGCGCCTGCCGCTGCACTTCGACTATCCCGGCTACGACCTCGTGCTCCGCACCGGCGAGGAGTCGTTCCCCCTCCAGGATCGGGGCAGATACGCCGACGTGCTGCTGCACGGGCACCTGCTGTCCCGCGCGCGAACGTTCAGCGCGGAGATCCCTCTGACCGGCATCGGAGAGCGCGTGGAGTTCCGCTACGAGAACGACCGCGTCTCGCTGCCGCTCCAGCTCTACTTCGCGCGAGCCGCGGCGAAGCTGAGCTATCAGCAGGGGGCCTACTGGGCGATTCCCGGCACGGGAATCCTCACACCGGTGCATCGCGGGATCGCGATCGCCCCGTACTCGCGGAGGAGGCTGATCGCGGCCGAGATGCGCAGACAGCGCTTCCTGCGCGGTTCCGGCGATCCCGTGCGCGTCGCGGCCGCGCGCCTGCGGCTCAAGTACTTCCTGTCGCGTCGCCGCTTCAGCCGCAAGCGCATCTGGATGTACGCGGACCGCATCGTGAAGGGCGGCGACAACGGGGAGTACGCCTATGCGTACGCCGCAGCGCAGAACGACGGCATCGAGAAGCACTACGTGCTGCGCCCCGGCAGCGCTCTCGAACGGCAGTTCCTCGAGAAGGGACTCCCGTACCTCTCCTACGGTACGGACGAGCAGCGCCTGCACTATCTCAACGCCTCCGTGGTCTTCGCCACGCGCCTGTCCCCCACCGACACCTTCGGCTTCCAGGACGACCAGAAGCACTTCCGGGATCTGTTCGACGCACGTGTCGTCTACATCAACCACGGCCTCGTGATCGATCGCCTCGACTACGTGCTCAACGCGGGCTACACCGACTTCGAGCGCGTGTGCGTGGTCTCCGGGATGGAGCGCGACAACCTGCTGCAGCCGTCCTACGGATACCGACCCGATCAGGTCGAGGTCACCGGTTTCGCGCGCTACGACGGGCTGGTCTCGGCGCCCCGGCGCACCATCCTGCTGGCGCCCACCTGGCGCACCTACCTGCACGATCCGCAGCAGGGCGACCGCCAGGCCGACGGTCATCGAGCCTTCCGCCGCACCGAGTACTTCCGCGTGTTCGACTCGCTCATCAACAATCCTCGCCTCCACGAGGCGCTGCGCCGATTCGACTACCGCTTCGTGTTCCTCCTGCACCCCAACGCCAGCTCCCAGCTCGCCGACTTCCAGGCGCACGACGAGCGGGTCGAGGTGCGGGCCGCGACCGAGGACGTGAGCTACGAGCAGCTGCTCGTCTCCGCGGATCTCATGATCACCGACTACTCCGGAGTCCAGTTCGACTTCGCGCACATGCGCAAGCCGGTCGTCTACTATCAGCCGGACTCGATCCCTCCCCACTACCGGGAGGACTCGTTCGACTACGAGCGCGACGCCTTCGGAGAGGTCACGGGTTCCGAGGACGAACTGGTCGATCTTCTCTGCGCGTACCTGGAGCGGGACTGCGTCGTCTCGCCCCGGTACGAGCGGCGGATCGAGGAGTTCTTCGGACATCTCGATCACGACAACGCGAAACGCATCTACCGGGTGGGCAGAGAGGTCGACCGCCGGCCGGATGAGGAGCCGCACCATGGCTGACCCCGTCTCCACGATGATCAACCGCGACGCCGCCGACTGGGAACGATCGGCGCCGCACACCACGCTGATCGTCGCCTGCTATCGCGTCGCCGAGTACCTTCCGGCGTTCTTCAGCTCCCTGGAGCACCAGACCGCCGATCACCGGGGCTACGAGATCGTCTTCGTGATCGACGGATCCCCCGATGATTCGGAGGGCATGGTGCGCGAGTGGATGCCCACGACGGACTTCGCGGTTCGCGTCGTCTCGAAACCCAACGGCGGCGTCGCGTCGGCCCGGAACATGGGACTGGAGTGGGCGCGCGGCGCGTGGGTGACGCACCCGGATCCCGATGACCGGCTCGACCCGGACTACCTGGCCGAAGTCGAGCGGGCTCGCGCGGCCTTCCCCGAGGAGACCATGCTCGCGGCACGCGCGATCCTGACCTCACCCGCGGGCGAGGAGATCGGCCACACGCTCGACGCCCGCTACGCGGACGCCGGCATCTCCGTCGTCGACCTCCACGCCGAGCCGCGGAAGATCCACACCCTCGGCGGGGTCGCCTTCTTCAAGCGCGCGGTCATCGAGCGGCACGGGCTGCGTTTCGACGAGCGGATCCTGCAGTCCTCCGACACCGATTTCATCGGGCACTTCCTCCTCTGCAACGACGCGCGCTATGTCCTGGTGCCCGGCGCCGGGTACCGGTATCTCCGCCGCTCCGACGGCTCCTCGATCGTGTCCACCCACAGCGGCAACATGTCGCGCTACGCCTCCCTGTTCGGCATCTCGCACGGCGGGCTCCTCGATCGCGCGGGCGACGAGTGCCCGCCCTGGCTGGCGAACCTGCTGCTCTACTTCGTGTTCATGCTGTTCAGACGCAATCGGCATCCCGACACCCCCGTCGACCTGGCGGGCGAGCACGAACTCGCCATCATCCGGCGACTGCTCAAGCGCAACCTGGAACGGATCGGCGCGGAGTCGATCCGGCGCTTCGACATCTTCGCGGTGCCGCTCGAGTACCGCATGGCCTGGCTGGCCGCGGTCGGCGAGATCGATGCGTCTCCCGTCGAGCATCTCCTGTGGTACCCGGCCTCCGGGTCGAGGCGCGTCGCGATCTATTCGACGGACTCGGCCCCTCCCGTGGATCTGCGCATCGAGCCGCGGACCGCGGTGATCACCGACCAGAAGCGCCGCTCGATCGAGTTCCTCGGGGCCGACTGGGTCTATCAGCACGTCTTCGTGTACCGGGCCGCCCCGGGCTCGCGGGTCGCATTCGCGTGCGGGGGAGGTTTCGAGATCGAGGCCGGCGGCGAGGTGCTCGGAGCCGCGGATATCCGCGCCACGTACGGGCTCGAACCGCCGATCGCGGTGCAGCCCCGAAGCCAGCGGCCTCCGGCCGCCGCCGGTCGGCCGGAGGCGGCCGGCGAGCGCGCCGAGCGCCTCCCGAGGCCCGGCCTGCTGCGTCGACGCGTCTGGGTGTTCCTTCCGGACGAGCACGGCGATGCGCTCGAGTGCCGCGCACTGCACGAGTACACGAAGCGGCACCTCTCGGACGTGCAGGCGAGCTTCGTGCTGCCCGAAGGCTCGCGCCACGCCGAGTGGCTGCGATCGGCCGGCGCACGGACGGTCACCGCCGGCTCCTCCGCCCACCTCGCGCTGATGCGCCGGGCCCAGCTCGTGTTCACCCCCCGGGCCACCCGACAGGCGTTCGATCCCTTCCCGGGGCAGGACCTGCGTCGCGATTGGCGCATCGTTCTGCTGCCGCGGACGGGACTCGACCGGCTTTCCTATCGCGACGGCTCCATCGCACGCGCCGACATCGTCCCCGTGTCCACCTCGATCGAGCTGGAGCGGATAGGCGGTCGCTACGGCAGATCGCTCGTCATGCCGAACAGTGCGAGGTTGAGCGGGCTCCCGCATCACGACCTGCTCGAAGCGGCCCGGATCGCGCCATCCGCACTCGCACTCGCCCCGAGCTGGCCCCGCGACCTGAAGCATCCGGCGATGCTGCCTCCGGAGGGACTCGAGCAGGTGCGCACCACCGATTTCATCACCGGGTGGAACTCGGTGCTGCAGATGCCCGAGCTCCGGGCGCTCGGACAGCGCATCGGACGCGTGGTGCTGCTCCTCCCCGACGGGGCTCCCGCCGACCTGTTCGCCGTTCCCGGCCACGTCGAGATCGCGTCCTCGGCAACCGAGCGGATCGCGGTGCTCGGCGCCGCCGCCGCGGTGCTCACCGACTACTCCGGCACCGACGCCCTCGACGCCGCCTACCTCGGCCGTCCCACCGTGTATCTGCAGACCGCCCCCTCCCGCCGCCTCGGCCCGCCCGACAGCCCGCGGCGGCGCTCCTCGGCGTTCCGCGAGGAAGGATTCGGTCCCGTGGTCCGCACCCCAGCCGCAGCGATGGCCGCGCTGGAGGGTGTCATCGAGCACCTGCCGGACCGCTATCGTCGGCGGGTGGAGGAGGCCTTCGACCACCGGGACGGACGGGCTCGCGCGCGCCTGGTGGATGCGCTGCTCCGATGAGCGGATCCGTTCGGACGAGCGAGCGCGCCCCCGCGCGGCCGGCGCAGGCTCCGTCCTCGTTCCGGCCGGACGTTCAGGGGCTCCGCGCGATCGCGGTGGTGCTGGTGGTGCTCTACCACGCCCGACTCCCCGCACTCACCGGCGGCTTCGTCGGCGTCGACGTCTTCTTCGTGATCTCCGGCTTCCTCATCACCGGTCACCTGTGTCAGAGCCTGGTGCGCCGCGACTTCGCCTTCGGGACGTTCTACGCCCGCCGCGTGCGCCGCATCCTGCCCGCCTCGCTCTGCGTGCTCGCAGCGTCCCTGCTCGTCGCGTGGCTCGTCGTCCCCCCGCTCGCTCTCGCCAGGGTCTCGCGCGACGCCGCGTGGACGGCTCTCTACATCCCCAATCTCCTCTTCGCCCGCGAGGGCACCGACTATCTCGCCTCGCCCGACCCCAGCCTGTTCCAGCACTACTGGTCCCTCGGGATCGAGGAGCAGTTCTACCTGCTCTGGCCGTTCATCATCTGGGCGGTCTACCGGATGTCGCGCAACAGCCTGCGGGTGGTCACGTGGACCATCGCGCTGATCGTCCTCGCGTCGTTCGCCGCGTCGATCCTGCTGACGCCGATCAACCAGCCGTGGGCGTTCTTCCTGCTCCCCACACGCGCATGGGAGCTCGGCGTCGGTGCGCTCATCGCTCTGATCCTCATGCGTCGCCCGTTGCGCGTCGTCCGCCGCGTGCGGGTCGCCATCGCGGGCGTCGCACTCGCCGCGCTGGCCGCCTGCGCTCTGCTGTTCAGCAGCACCACGCCCTTCCCCTCGTACTGGGCGGCGGTACCGGTGCTGGCGACGGCAGCGATCATCGTCGCGGGCCCGTACGACGGCCTGCTCGGCAAGCTGCTGCAGAATCGCGTCGCGCTGTGGATCGGCGCCGTCTCGTACTCCGTCTATCTGGTCCACTGGCCCCTGCTCATCCTGCCCCAGGCGGCCGGTTCCTGGAGGACGCCCCTCTCCTCCTGGCAGTCCCTGCTGCTCGGCCTGCTCGCCTTCCCCCTGGGCTGGCTCAGCTATCGCTTCGTCGAGACGCCCTTCCGGCGTCCGCGAGCCGGATGGCGCGGTTCGTCGTGGCCGGCGCTCGCGGCGGCCGTGATCGCGGGGGTGCTGGTCGCCGGCATCGCCGTGGTCGGCATGCGCGCGGTCCCCGCGATGGCGATGCACGCCGCAGAGGCGGCACCGGATTTCGTGCTGACGAACGCTCCCGTCGCTCCGCCGGTGGTCGGCAGCAACCTCAACGTGCGGTTGCAGGACCACCAGGAGGAGTCCGCTGTTCCCAGCGGCCGGGGCTGCAACCTGACGACGGTCAGCACCGATCCCCCGCCGGGATGCACCTACGGGTCCGATCCGGACGCCCCATCGGTGGCCCTGATCGGAGATTCCCACGCCGCCCAGTGGGCCCCGGCGTTCGAGACCGTCGCCGAGGCCGGTGCCATCCGTCTCACCGCTCACACGAGAAGCGGCTGCCCGCTGCAGGATCGCAGCCTCTCGGCGGGGTTCGACGAGACCCCCGCGTGCATGCTCTGGAAGCAGCAGGTGCTGGACGCGCTCGCGGCGGATCCGCCCGACCTGATCGTGCTGAGCAGCTCGGTGAGGCCCGAACTCACTCCCCCGGAGGCGTACGAGCGCTCGATGCGGGCGCTCCTCCCCTCCCTGCCGTCGGGCAGCCGCATCGTCCTCCTGCAGGACACGCCCCTCTTCCCCGGCGACCCCATGTCCTGTCTGTCGAAGCACACGCGCGCACCGCAGCGGTGCGCGGTCGATCGGGAGGACGGCGTCCACACGGAGATCGCCGCCGTCGACGAGGTGCTCGCGGACGATCTCGGCGTCGCCCGGCTCGACTTCACGGAGTACCTCTGCGGCTCGACCTGCCCACCGGTGCAGGGGAACCTCCTGGTGTTCAAGGACCGGCACCACATCTCGAAGACGTTCTCCCGCGAGATGGCGCCCGTCGTCGCGGAGGCGCTGGCGCCGTTGCTTCCGCAGCAACGGCGGTAGCTAGCCGCCCGCGGCTTCGACGGCCGGCGAGAGACGCGCTTCGAGCAGATCGACCGTCGACTCGATGAACGTGTCGGTCAGATGCGAGCCCTGCCGATACACCAGCACGTCTCCGATGACCGCGGGGCAGCGCTCCGCAGCGGGGCAGGCCAGGTCAGCGGTGTCGACCGTCGTCTCCACTCCCAGCAGTTCGGCGGCGGCCAGCTGGAAGCCCGCTCCCGATCGCTCGATCGCCTCGTCGCGATCGAAGGAGCACTGCGAGAGCTCTTCGGGGTGCTCGGCGACGCATTCGTACACCTCGAAGTCCGGGGCGGGATTGTCGAGCAGGGGGACGACGCGGATTCCCGCCTCCCGCAGCTCGGACCACCACGCCGCGATCATCTCCGCCCCCGGGTCGACGTCCCCACCTGAGTCGACTCCGTCGAACACCTTGCGGCCCGTCGTCACGACCACGTCCGGCGCATCCTGTTTCAGCCGGGCGAGCGCCGAACGATTCCACTCCGCGCAGTTGGCGCGCTGTCGGTCGCCGAGATCGTAGAGCGGTTCGGCGAAGGCGCACGCCGACTTGAAATAGGTGCTGATCCGCCAGCCCCTCCGCTCCGCGATCTGCGAGATCGCCGGTTGCCACTGGAGGATCTTCGAGTCGCCGACCAGCGCGACCTGGAGGTCGCCTTCGGGATCCCCGTACTCGCAGACCACGACCTCGGTCTCGTCGTCGCTCACGACGCAGCCGTCGTGCTGAGCCTGCGGCAGATCAGCGGTCGCATCCGCCGGCGAGGGCACGACTCCCGCCGCCGTCTCGGCGGGCTCGTACGGCAGCACCACCCCGTCTGCTCCGGTCCGCAACGCACCGGCACCGCTCGCGGGCGAGCCGGTCGCGGATCCCGCACCGGTCGAGCTCGGCACCAGCAGGATCAGCACGAGACCCGCGAGTACCCCGACGAAGGAGAGGTTGAGGCCGAACGACACGGTGAGCCCCGGGCTCCCGGCCAACCGCTTCGATCGGCGGATCGGGTTCTCGATGAACTTGAGGCTCAGCCAGGCGAGCACTCCCGAGAAGAGCACCAGCAGCAGCCGGTATCTGAGCCTGAGCTCACCCCACTGCGCCTCCGCCAGCACCAGCACCGGCCAGTGCCACAGATACCACGAGTAGGACAGGCTCCCCATCCAGACGAGCGGACCGAGGGCGAAGAACCGTCCCGCGTCGATCCAGCGCAGATCCCTCCCCGTGGTGGCGATGATGATCGCGGCGGTGCCCAGCACGGGCACGAGTGCGGCGGTTCCCGGCCAGGGCGTCGCCTTGCTGAACGCGAGGGCGGCGAAGCCGATCGCCGCAGCGCCTCCCCAGCCGAGGAGCACCGCGACCGCACGCGGCAGCAACGGCCACCAGGCGGCCCCCACCGCCACCGCGGCGCCCGCACCGAGCTCCCACAATCGGGTCGTGGTGACGAAGAAAGCTCCGTCGGGATTGACCTGCGTGTAGTGCACGGACCACACGAAGCTGGGGATCGCCACGAGAGCGAGGACGGCGCCGGTGAGCGTTCGCACCCGCCCGGTGCCGCGGCCCCTGAGCACCAGCCACGCGCCCAGGGCGAGCAGGATCGGCCAGATCACGTAGAACTGCTCCTCGACCGCAAGCGACCAGAAGTGCAGCAGAGGTGAAACGCCCGCGCCCTCGGCGTTGTAGTCGACGGCCTCCGCGGCGAAGCGCCAGTTGACGATGTACAGCGAGGCCGCGGCGATGTCGGCTCCGATGCTGCGCCAGGAGGTGTTGGGTACGACGAACCAGGCCGCCAGCGCCGTGACGACGAACACGGTGAGCGCCGCGGGCAGGAGCCGCTTCATCCGGCGACCCCAGAAGCTCACCAGGTCGAGCCGACCCCTCGTCTCGATCTCCCGGACGATGTGGCTCGTGATGAGGAACCCGCTGATGACGAAGAACACATCGACACCGACGAAGCCGCCGTGGAGGATCGGAACGCCGGCGTGGAAGAGCAGCACCAGGCCGATCGCCAGGGCGCGCAGTCCCTCGATCTCGGGCCGGAAGGATCCGCGGCGGACAGCAACCCCGCTCTTCTGCGTCGCGTTCCTGCTGCTCATCCCCGACTTTCGATCCTGAAATACACCAGCGGTAATCCTACTCGACGCTTCGTGTACCTTGGCAGGGTGAAGAAGGCTGCAGCATGACGGTGTATTTGACCCACGGCGCGAAGAAGAACGTCGGCGACTACCTCATCCACTCCCGAGCCCGGAAGCTGTGGACTCACCTCCTGCCCGGGGCGGAACTCGTGTCGATCCCGCGCTGGGAGAAGATCGAGTTGCCCGACGACGCCCGTCTGCTCGTGCTGTGCGGCGGACCCGGATTCACCCCGCGCATGGTCGAAGGGGTCTTCCCCGTCGTGCAGAACGCCCTCGAGCAGGGCGTCCCCGTGTCCGGACTGGCGCTGGGATGGCAGGGACTCCCCAAACGCAACCCCGGTTCTTTCGCCATGACGGCGCGCAGCGTCTCCACGCTGCGCGCGATCGCCGAGGCGGGCGCCCCGATCTCGGTGCGCGACGACGTCACCCGGGAGATCGCGCAGCAGTTCGGCATCGAGGCGGTCCGCACCGGATGCAGCGCGTGGTACTCGGTGCCCCACCTCGGCACGGACCCGGAACCGGTCGCGGCCGCGCCGGGTACCATCGTCTACACGACGCCCGCGCACGCGGCGAACACCCGGGAATCGATCGCCATCATGCGCCTGCTGCGCAAGCGGTTCGCCGGCGCGAGACTCATCGCCGCCTTCCACCGGGGCATCCGTCCAGACGCGCAGACCACCCGCCGGCAGAGCATGCCGCTCGTCGCGCAGGCCGCCGCGGCCCGGGCCCTCGGGTTCGAGGTGCGCGATGTCGCCTACGACCTCGACAAGATCGGCTTCTACCGCGACGTCGATCTGCACATCGGCTATCGCGTTCACGCGCATCTCGATTTCGTGAGCCGCCGCAAGCCGAGCGTGCTCATCAGCGAGGACGGACGGGGGTTCGGTCAGACCGCCACCCTGCACGGCAGGAAGCACGTGCTGTGGGCCGGCGATGCGCAACTCGGCGAGAAGCTCGACCGACGCCTGACCGCCGAGATGCGGGCGGACTGGCCCTCGCTCGCGCGCGCGGTCTCGGTGATCGAGGAGACCTACCCGGTGATGCGGGAGGCCGTCCTGCAGCAGGCGCGGCTGTAGCCGGACGGCCTACGCCTCGGCGAGGTCGCCGAGGCCCACCGCCTCGCCGGACTGCTTCGGGACGGCCAGTCGCCGGCCCACCACCGAGTCCCAGGCCGCGATCTCGAGACCCGTGTTCGCGCGCAGCGCGATGAGATCCTCCTCGGTCACGACGGTGCCGGCCGCGAGATCCCTCGTCGTGAAGATGCGCCGACGCGCGTTCTCGATCGCGGCGCCCTGCGCCTCGATGTCGGGGATCCCGTCGCCCGCGAGTCGCCTGAACGTCTCGAGCGACGCGACGTACTCCCGCAGCAGCGCCTCGTCGAACGCGTGGTAGTGATCGTTGCCGACGCCGGCGCGATCGTCGGTGAAGTGCTTCTCGATCACACGGGCCCCCATGATCGAGGCCATGTCGAGCGCCGGGAGCGAACCGTCCGCGGACGGGGCGACGTGGTCGGAGTACCCGATCACCGCACGGCCGCCGAACCTGGCGCGCAGCTGCTCGATACCCAGCAGGTTCGCGTGCTCGGGCGGGGTCGGGTAGCGCAGCACGCAGTGCAGCAGCGCGATCTCGGTCGCCCCGGCCTGCTCCAGTACGCCGAGCGCCCAGTCGATCTCCTCGTGCGTCGAGGCTCCCGCCGAGAGGATGACGGGCTTGCCCGTGGCGGCGACGGCGCGCAGCAGCGGCACGTTGGTCAAGTCCGCGGACGCCACCTTCACAGCGGGCATGAGCGGTGCGAGCATTCCGACCGCGTCGAGATCGAAGGGGGTCGAGAGGAAGTCGATCCCCGTCTCCGCGCAGAAGCTCGCGAGCTCGACGTATTCGGCCTCGCCGAAGCCGTCGTACCTCTGGAACAACTCGTGCTGAGAGGTGGTGGGCTCCTGCGAGGTGTCCCAGTACGAGGGGCTGTTCGTCGCGCTCGCGAGCGTGTCGGCCTTGTAGGTCTGGAACTTCGCGGCGTGCCCCCCGGCGCGGGCGACCGCCTCGATCATCGCCTTCGCCCGATCGAGCGAACCCTCGTGGTTCACGCCGATCTCGGCGATGATGTACGGATCGGCGTATGCGCGTTCAAACAACACTTGCCCTGAACCTTTCACTTGATGTCGATACCGGGAGCCGTCAGTAGACCGAGAGCTCCTCGAATCCGAGCCGGGCCAGCATAGCCGATAGCGTCTTGCGATTGCTCCGCTGAGCGCCCGCCTCCGCAGCCCGTTCGGCGTATCTCCGCCGCTGCTCCGGATCGTCCAGCATCGACCGGGTGGCCGCGTCGAGCGTCGCGTCGTCGACGGAGACGCCGTGGCCGAGGAACAGCACGCCGTTCTCCGCCCTCGCGTGCGTGTGGGTGAGCTCCTTCTCGTTCTGTGCCAGGCAGATCGCCGGCGTGCCGCGGCTGAGCAGCTCGATGACCGTGCGCCCGGCCGAGGTGAAGGCGAAGTCGGCGCTCGACATCAGCGCGGGCATGTTCTTCACGTTCTCCAGCACGCTGAGGGAGAACGGGTAGCCGTCCCCATCAGATCGCAGGGGTGGGGCGCCGAGACCGCGCGCCACCGTCACATGCCCCGAGTACCCGACCCTGGCGAGGGATCCCAGCGCCCGCCTCGCGAGCCCGGACGGGTCGGTACCGCCGAACAGCACCAGCACTTCCTCGACGTCGCCGCGAGCGGCGCCGTCGATCGGCGCGCGATCCGAGGCCTCGATCTCGAACCCCGGGGCGAGCAGCGCGAAGTCGATGCCGGCCAGCTTGCGCTCCGCCGCGACATCGGGGCTGTCGATGAACTCGGTCACCAGCAGGTCGACCTCTGCGGCCCCCGTGCCGCGATCCTCGAACGACACGATCCTGCTGCCCGGCGATGCGTGACGCATGCGGGCGATCTGCGAGGCCTCGGTGTCGAGCACGTCGAGCACCAGCAGCTCCGGCTGCGTGCGCCCCAGTCGATCCAGGAACTCCGACTCGTCGGCGACGCACTCCACCCGGTAGGGATGGGCGGCGAAGAAGCGCTGTCCCAGGGGCGCGTCGGCGCTCAGGTAGATCGTCACCTCGTGCCTGGCGAGCTCCGAGGCGAGCGCGAGCATCCGGTAGACGTGTCCCATGCCGAGCGACGGCGACGCATCGACGCGGATCGCCACGCGCATCCGGCTGAGGAGGTGCGCGGCCGCGAGCAGGTCGGCGTAGTCGTCGATGTCGATGGCCTCGTCCGGCTCCAGCTCGATCACGCGAACGGGCTCGATCACCCGCGTCCGCAGCGACTCGATATCGCCGAGCCGTGCCGCGATCACACCGCCGGTCTCCCGGTACTCGAGCGGCAGCTGCTGCCGGTTGACCCGGGCGGAGAAGAGCGGCACCACCCCGCCGTCGTCATCGCGGTGCCACCGCAGGTGCTGATCGCGCTGCACCGTGAGCACGGACCGCACCCCGGTGTCCTCGAATGCGTCGATCGCCCCCCGAACGGTGTCCGCGCGGAGCAGCGGCGAGGTCGGCTGGAGCGTCAGCACCGGGTCGTCCTCCCCGGCTCCGCGAGCGCGCAGGGCGGGCAGGTTGCGCAGGATCTTGGTGTCGAGCGTCTCCTCCGGCGGCGTCGGCTCGGTCTCGAGGATCGTCGATGCTCCGGCGGCCGCGGCGACGGCCGCGATCTCCTCGTCGTCGGTGACGACGAGGACCCGCTCACCGGGAAGCACGCTGAGCGCGGTGTCGATGGAGTGACGGATGAGCGGTTTGCCGCCCAGCATGCGCAGGTTCTTGCGGGGGATCCCCACGGAGCCGCCCCGTGCCGGAATGATCGCCCAGGCACTCGAACTGTGGCTCACCTCGCCGCCCTTCCTCCCTCGACTGTCGTCTGCGACGCCCCACACGCCCGGACGCGAACCGCCCGCGCAGCGTGTGCTGCACCTCAGCGGCTAGCCTATCGGCGAATAGCCTCTAGCATGAGACCTGCCCCCTCCGCCCGCGATAAGGAGCGCACGTGCCGATCCGGACCCATGATGCCGAGACCCTGCTGTGGTGCATGCGGCCGGCTCTGCATCTGTTCCACCTGCGCGGCCACCTCCCCGAACGGCTCCAGAAGCTGCCCCCCGCGCAGCGACCGTTCAAGCCGGCCTCGCACTCCCGGTACGGGGACATCCTGGTCGTCACCGAGACGGTGAACCAGGAACGCGCGCTGCACCGTCTCGTCGCACGGGACTCCGCACCCCTTCCGGTGCACGCTCCGTCAGAGGAGCAGCGGGAACCGGTGCTCGCGGCCTATTCGGTGCGCTCGGCGGTGCGGCGCATCATCGCGACACTCGAACCGCGCGCCGTGCAGGCCGTCGTCGCATCGTTCGAGAACCAGCTGTACAAGGTCGCGCTGGCGCTCACCCAGTACCGCGCGTTCGATCTGAGCGGCTACCGGGGCGTGCTCGTCGCGACGCAGCACTCCCCGATCATGCGCGCGCTCATGGTGGCCGCCGAGGAGCAGGGCGTGCCCGTCGTCTACGTGCCGCACGCCCCGGTGGCCGCCAATCTCGCCTACCTCGACCTGCCGGTGTCGTACGCCGGGCTCCGGGGTGTCGGAGAGCAGCACTACTACGTCGACGAGCTCGGCATCCCGGCATCCCTGCTCGACGCGGTGGGCAACCTCGCGAGCGACGTGCTCTCGCAGGCGCCTCCGTCCGTGCGCCGCGACGGAGCGGGTGTCCTGGCGCTGTCTCCGCACGAGCCCGAGGTGCTGAGTCGCATCTTCTCGGCGGTCGCCGCCGGGTCCCTCGGTGAGATGGTCGTCGCTCCGCATCCCCGCTCCGACCTCGCGCAGATCACCGGGATGATGCCGGCGGAGTGGTCGCTGTACGAGGGTGAGCGCACCCTCGATCTGCTCGCCTCGGGCCCGCCCTTCCTCTTCCAGTTCTCCAGCGGCGTCGCCTGGGAGAGCGCCGCACTCGGCATCCCCACCGCGACCGTCCACATCGACGATGCCGCGGTGAACTACCCGTTCCTCGCCGACGAGTCGGTCTACCCCGCGATCCGGACTCCGGAGGACGCGACGCGCTTCGCGAGCCTCGCCCGCGCCGGCGGCGTCGATCAGGAGCGGCTCCGTCGGCACGCCGAGGAGTGGTGCAGCGTCGACGGCGACCGCGCGGCTGCCCGGCTCTCCGAGCTGCTCGGGCGAGTAGCCGCCCCCGGCCGAGCGGATCGACCCGCGCGCCTGCACGACGGATGGACGGCTCGCGGCGCCGCGCTCTCGCGGTCCTGGCTGCTGGGCACGCCGGCCGCGCCGGCCTGACCCGGCTCCGGGACACGCGCCCGATCGAGCGACCGCCGCATGCCGCTCCCGGTCATCTTGCACGACATAGAATGTCCGTCGTGTCTCGCAAGCAGCTCCGTCTCGATATCCAGGGGCTCCGCGCGATCGCGGTCGCACTCGTCGTCGTGTTCCATCTCGCCCCGAAGGCGCTGCCGGGCGGGTATATCGGCGTCGACGTCTTCTTCGTCATCTCGGGCTTCCTGATCACCGGGCATCTCCTGCGGGAGGTCACCCGCAACGGCCGGATCGACCTGCTCGAGTTCTGGGCTCGCCGCGCGCGACGGCTGCTCCCGGCGGCCTTCCTCGTACTGCTCGTCTCGACCGTCGCGGTGTATCTCGTGCTGCCCCCGCTCGCGCGAGAGCAGAACTTCATCGAAATAGCCTTCTCAGCCGTCTATCTGCTGAACTGGCGGCTCGCGGCCGACTCCGTCGACTACCTCGCCGAGGACAACGCCGCCTCGATCGCCCAGCACTACTGGTCCCTGTCGGTCGAGGAGCAGTTCTACATCGTCTGGCCGATCCTGATCATCGCGGCCGTCTGGGCCGCGGCGCGCAGCCGGCGCATCGCACCCCGGCACGCGGTTGCCGCAGCACTCGTCCTCGTGTTCGCCACATCACTGGCGTTCTCCGTCTTCGAGACCGCGAGATCGCAGCCCTCCGCGTACTTCATCACCACGACCCGCGCGTGGGAGTTCGCAGCGGGCGGCCTCATCGCCGTGCTTCCCGCCGTGAGGCTACGGCGGTCGGCCCATGTCGCGCTGAGCTGGATCGCCTCGGCGTGCATCATCGCCCCGGCGTTCATCTTCCAGGCGAGTTCCCCTTTCCCCGGTTCGATCGCACTGATCCCGGTGCTGGGCACCGCCGCACTGCTCTGGTTCGGCGACAGCGATTCGGCGTGGTCGCCGCAGTATCTCGCCAAGGCAGGGCCCGTGCAACTGGTCGGAGACACCTCCTATGCGATCTATCTGTGGCACTGGCCGCTCATCATCACGGCGACGGCGGTCCTCGGTCGCGCGCCGGGCTGGGCTTGGGGGACCCTCATCGCGATCGCGACCGTCCTGCTCGCGATCGCGACGAAGCAACTGGTCGAGGATCCGGTGCGCAATGCACCCGGGATGCTGCGCCGTCGTCGACCGACGTTCGTGCTCATGTGCGCCGGAATGGCCGCCGTGCTCGCTCTGACGATCACCCCGGTCGCGGTCGGCGGCGTACAGACCCAGCAGCGGCAGGAGGCCATAGCCTCGGCCAGCACCGACGAGACCGGCTGCTTCGGCGCCTACGCCATCCTGAACGACTGCGACGAGCCCTACGCGCAGGCCTCATCCGTGGATCCCACCGCAGCTCAGCGCGACTCCTTCGGTTCCTACATCGCGCACGACGACGCGTGCACCTCGGAGGAGTTCGCCGGACGTTCCGAGCACCGGTGCACGGTCGATCGGGATGCCGACACCACGCTCATGCTCATCGGCGATTCACACATGTACTCCATCTACCCGGCCTTCGATGCACTCGCCGAAGAGCAGCGTTGGAATCTCGAGATGCGCGCCCGTTCCGGCTGCAGCGCGCTCGGCGTGGCCAGTGTGCGCTCTCCCCTGGATAAGCGGGAGCGCTGCGTCGAGTGGAGCGATGAGGTGCTCGACGAGGTCAGCGCGAGCGACACGATCGACCTCGTCGTCTATACCGCGTACGAGCCCACCTACGACCACTCCGATGCGGTCCGAGCCGAGGCCGAGCGGCGCTTCGAGGCGATCCGCCAGTCGGGCAAGGACCTCGTCGTGCTGCGGGATGTGCCCGGTACCGGTTCGAAGGAGATCGAGGCGCCGAGCTGCATCGAGGCAGCGGGCGACATCGACGATCCGTGCACCTCCCCGCGGCCCGCCGCGGACTCCTGGCTCCAGTCGGCGGGGAAGTCCTCCGCGGACCTGATCGTGAATCCCGCGGAGGTGGTGTGCGACCCCGAGCGCTGCCACACGCTGATCGGGGGAGCCGTCGTCTACCAGGACTACAATCACCTCACCGCGACGTTCGCGCGCACGCTCGCCCCTTGGCTGGCGCAGCATCTCGTACCCGTCGCAGAGCAACGCGCGAAAGCCTGAAGCCGCTTCGGCTCGGGGCGGCGCGGACCGACGCCGCTCCGCGCGGCGGTCAGCGCTCGAGACCGAGATCCTCCTCGACGATCTCGGTCTCATCGAGCGCGTCCTCGAGCGGTTCCGCCAACGAGGTCGAGTAGGTCGCCGTCAGGTGATGCCCGTCTCGCCAGATCAGGACGTTGCCGATGACCGGCACGCACGTCTCCGCGGGACAGATCCAGTCGTTCATGTCGATCAGATCCGTCTCGGTCAGCCCCCCGGCCGCGAGCCGGTCCGGTTCGGGCTGTGCGTCGATCGCCTCCGATCGGGGCACACCGCAGGCGGTGAGCCTTTCGGGGTTGGCCGACACGCACTCCGGCACGTCGATCCCCATCCGGGGGACGTCGGCGAGCACCGCCACTGGGATGTCGGCCTCGTTCAGCTGTGTCCAGCTCGACCGCAGCCCTTCGGCGAACAGCTCCTCGCTCACGCTCGGCCCCATCGATCCGCCGTCCCAGACGTTCCGCTGAGCCGCGTTCGTCGTCACCACGAGTTCGGGCCGCTCCGTCCGCAGAATCCGTTCGACGTCCTCGTTCCACTCGGCGCAGGCGTCGTAGCGCTGCCCCGCGTTGGAGATGTCGACGTCTGCGAACGGGCATGCCGACTTCGTGAAGACCCGCAGCCTCCAGCCGTTCTCCTCGGCGAGCTCCTCCAGCGCGGGCGCCCAGCTGGCAGCGTGTGAATCGCCGACCAGCGCGACGGTGGTCTCGGATTCCTCCTCGCCGAGCGTGCAGCCGGGCTGCTCGGTGAATCCCTGGTCGGCGTGGCATCCATTGTCGTAGATCACCGAGTTGTCGTCTCGGGCCCCCAGCGCCGACGGCGTGAACCCTCCCGGCACCACGTCGACGGGCTCCCCCGCTGCGGGATCGTCCACCAGCGCCATCGCTCCGAGCGCCGTGCCGCGCTCGGGAACGTCCGGCTGCGAGACGACGGGTGCGACGTACAGGCTCGCACCGACCAGCGCCGAAGCCGTCACCAGCCCGGCGCCGGCGAGCAGGGCCGCCCGCACCCCCTCCTTGAACCGCGACCAGTTGCGGAACGGATTCTCGATGAAGCGGTAGCTCAGCCAGGAGGGCAGGAACGCGAGCACGACGACCAGCAGTCCGTAGCGGAAACGCAGCTCGTCGCCGAGCAGATGGGTGGCCACCACGACCAGGGGCCAGTGCCAGAGGTACAGCGAGTAGGAGATGTCGCCCACCCACCGCATGGGCCGCAGCGAGAGCAGTGCCCCCGCCCCGAGATTCGCACGGCCGCCCATCCCGCCGACGATGACCGCCGCCGCGGACAGCGTCGGAAGCAGCGCCGCGGCACCGGGGAACGGCGTGCTCGAGGTGTAGAACAGGCTCGCGGCGAGGATGCCGGCGAGGCCGGCCCAGCCCAGCAGCAGACCGGCGGTGCGAGGCACCCGCTCCAGCTGAGCCGCGAACACCGCCACGACCGCGCCGATCGCCAGCTCCCACAGTCTCGTGGTCGTGACGAAGTAGGCGGGAGCGGGATCGCTGGCCGTATACACGACGGACCAGATCAGCGACGGCACGAGGAGCAGCAGCGCGCCCGAGCGGAGCAGACGCGTCGCCCGGGCGGTGCCGCTCCCGCGCCCGCTCCCGCGCCCGCGCCGCGCGAAGAACAGCAGCACGATGATGACGAGCGGCCAGACGATGTAGAACTGCTCCTCGACCGCGAGCGTCCAGAAGTGCTGCAGGGGGCTCGCCGCCACCTCGGCGTTGAGGTAGTCGGTGTTGGCGGCGAACACCCAGTTCACCACGTAGAGGGCTGCGGCGATGGTCTCGACGCCCACGCTCTGCCACCTGATCTGCGGCAGGAAGAGGACGGTCAGCACGACCGTCACGACGAGCACGACCGTCGCGGCGGGCAGGATCCTCCGAGCCCGCTTCGCGTAGAAGCCGGCCAGGCTGATGCGTCCGGTCGCCGTCGCCTCCCGCAGCAGGATCCCGGTGATCAGGAATCCGGAGATGACGAAGAACACGTCGACCCCGACGAAACCGCCCGGCAGGAAGGGAGCGTTCGCGTGGAAGAGCAGCACGACCCCGACGGCGACCGCCCGGAGTCCTTGGATGTCGCTGCGGAAACCGCCGTGAGTCGCCTGGGGACGCTGGGGTTGAGTCGCCGTAGCGGTCTCGCTCATACTCACCTCTCGGGCTCCTGCCGTAACCAGGCAATAGTAGTTGATGAGCGCGGATCCCTCCTGGGCCCGTCGGCGGCGGCCCTCACCGGGACCGCCGGAACCGTACAATGGCCTGTGTGCCTCAGAAGCAGTTCCGACTCGACATCCAGGGGCTTCGCGCACTCGCGGTCGCGCTCGTCGTCGTCTTCCACCTCGCCCCCAGCGCGCTTCCGGGCGGGTACATCGGGGTCGACGTGTTCTTCGTCATCTCCGGATTCCTCATCACCGCGCATCTGCTCCGCGAGGTCACGGCCACCGGAACGGTCCGCCTCACCGAGTTCTGGGCCCGCCGAGTCAGGCGCCTGCTCCCCGCCGCGCTCCTCGTCCTAGCGGTCTCTGCGCTCGCGGTCTACGCGGTGCTCCCGACCACGGCCCGCGACCAGAACTTCACCGAAATCGCCTTCGCCTCGTTCTACCTGCTCAACTGGCGGCTCGCGGCGGACTCGGTCGACTACCTCGCCGCCGACAACGCCGCCTCGATCGCGCAGCACTACTGGTCGCTCTCCGTCGAGGAGCAGTTCTACCTGTTCTGGCCGCTCATCATCCTGCTGGCGGTCTGGGCCGCGAGCAGGAGTTCGCGCACATCCCCCCGCACCGCCGTCGCGGTGGCACTCGTGCTCGTGCTCGGCGCCTCGCTCGCGTTCTCCGTCATCGAGACGGCTCGCTCCCAGCCCTCCGCCTACTTCATCACGACGACCCGGGCGTGGGAGTTCGCGGCGGGCGGGCTCGTCGCGCTCCTCCCCGCAGCCCGCCTGCGCGGCTGGGGGCACGTCCTGTGCAGTTGGCTCGCGCTCGCCGCGATCGTGGGCGCGGCCTTCCGCTTCGACGGCGCTTCCCCCTTCCCCGGATGGATCGCCCTCATCCCCGTGCTCGGAACCGCGGGGCTCCTGTGGCTGGGCGACTCCTCGTCCCCCTGGAGTCCGCAGTACCTGGCGAAGGCCGGACCGGTGCAGTTCGCCGGGGACACCTCCTACTCGATCTACCTCTGGCACTGGCCGCTCATCGTCGTCGCGACGGCGCTCCTCGGGCGCGCTCCCGGTTGGATCTGGGGCGCGGCCATCGCGGTCGCCACGCTGGCGCTCGCGGCTGCGACGAAGTACCTGGTCGAGGATCCGGTGCGCCGTGCCCCGGGCATGCTGAGCCGCCGCCCCGCGACGTTCTCGCTCATGGCGGCGAGCATCGCCGCGATCCTCGCGCTCACGGTCACGCCCGTCGCGGTGGGGAATGCGCAGACCGCCGAGCGCCAGGCCGCGATCGCCTCGGAGAGCGCGGACGCGGAGAGCTGCTTCGGCGCGTACGCGATCCTCAACGATTGCGCAGAGCCGTACGCCGTCACCGGCACCGTGGATCCCTCTGCGACGCAGGACGATGTGTTCTGGAACACCGAGGAGTACTCCCGCGACTGCTCCTCCCAGAGCTTCGCCGGACGTGCGGAGGTGCGCTGCGACGTCGACCGCGGCTCCGACACCACCGTCATGCTGCTCGGCGACTCCCACATGTACTCGCTGTACCCGGGTTTCGCCGCGCTCGCGGAGACCCGCGAGTGGAACCTCGGAATGCGGGCCCGATCCGGATGCCCCGGTCACGGAGTCGTGAGCACCGGCTCATCCGCCGAGCGCCAGGAGCGATGCGCGAGCTGGAGTGCGGAGGTGCAGGACGAGATCGCGGGCGACGAGTCGATCGACACCGTCGTCTTCACCGCGTACGAGATCAACTACGAGGGGACCGAGGCGCAGGCCGCCGAGCTGTTCGCCGCGCTGCGGCAGGCCGGCAAGGAGATCCTCATCGTCCGGGACGTCCCCGGGATGGAGGGCGAGCCGGCACCGGCGTGCGTGGAGGCCGCAGGCGGAGTCCCCGACCCCTGCGCGTCGCCGCTGGCGTTCCCCGAGACCTGGGTGTCGACCGTGGGGGCGGACACGGGAATCCCCATGATCGATCCCCGCGAGGTGCTGTGCGATGAGGAGCTCTGCCACGCGGTCATCGGCGGGACCATCGTCTACCAGGACACGGCCCACGTCGCGGGCACCTTCGCCCGCACGCTCGCCCCGTGGCTGGAGCAGCACCTCGTGCAGTGAACGCGCGGGGCGGGCGGCGACGGCGGCACGGCACCGCGCGCCCGCACCGCCGCGCGCTCGCCTCAGTTCGAGAGCCGGTAGATGAACGCCGCCATCGCCTCGCGCGAGACGCGATCCTTCGGCGCGTAGATCGGCTTGCCCGAGGGCTGTGCGATGCCGGTCGACAGACCCTCCTTGCGCATCCAGGTGATCTCGTCGTAGAACTTGTCGCCGCGCTTCATGTCGGCGAACGGAGAGGTCGCCGGGCCGGTGTACTTCGCCGCCTTGTAGCGGTAGATGAACGCAGCCATCGCCTCACGCGAGACCCGATCCTTCGGCGCGTAGATCGGCTTCTTGCCCGAGCCCTGGCTGATGCCGGTCGACAGGCCCGAGTTGTACATCCAGACGATCTCCTTGTAGAACTTGTCGCCCGGCCGCATGTCGGCGAAGGGCGCCTTGCTCGTGTCCACGGCGGGCGAGCCGTTGAGACGGTAGAGGAACGCCGCCATCGCCTCGCGCGTCACGGTGCCCTTGGGCGAGTAGATCCTGCGTCCGTCGGAGGTCGTGATCCCCGTGGTCAGCTTCGTCGCGGCCATCCACTCGATCTCGGTGTAGAACTGATGCCCCTGCGGCACGTCGGGGAAGGTCGAGTTCGGGGATCCGAACCACTGCTTGTAGAACTGGTAGAAGTTGCGGTTGCCGTAGCTGGAGCACGAGTTCCCGGTGCCCCACCCCGCATCCAGCGCCGCCTGGTTGGGACGGTAGGGGGTATAGATGTACAGCGCGGCGGTCGCCCAATTCTCGATGTAGACCCGCGAGGTGCCGCAGCCGGCGTTCGGGTGCCACTGGATCGTGTTGGTCTGGAAGGGCTTGTAGTTGTAGCTCGCGGGGTTCGCCTTGTACACCTGCAGCTGCCACGCCGCGCGGTAGACCTGCTGCATGAACCCGGTCTGGCTCGGGTCGCAGTTGGCGGAGTTGTTGGGCCCCGAATCTGGGCACGCGTAGCCCATCGCCACGTCGAACTGGCGCACCGTCGGCCACGTGTCGGTGACGAGGCTCTGCTCCTTCTCGAGCATCACCAGCAGCACCCTCGGGCTGATGGAGCAGGCCTTGGACACCTTCGCGATGATCGTCGCCGCGGACTCGTTCGAACGGCCCGCATACGCCTTGCAGTAGTTGTTCGCGGCTCTGGAGTCCGTCCTCCAGGTCTTGGTCGCCAAGCACTTGTCGGCGATCCTCGTGCTGCCCCAGGCGGCACCCGCCTTGCGCCCGGAGTCGCCGATCGTGCAGCGACCGTCGGAGGTCGACCTGAGTCGCTGATCGAGGAAGGTCTGGATCTGGGCCGACGTCATGGCGGTGCCGTTGTAGAAGTTGGCGTCCGAGACGATGTAGCCGGCTTTGAAGCCGCTCGAGAGCGAGGTCGATGCGGCGGCGGCCAGCGGCGCGATCACGAGCGGTTCGCGGGGCTCATCGTCGGAGGCGCCCTCCTGGCCGTCCGTGACCGGATCCTCCTCGGAGGGGTCGGGTGCGGGCTCGCCATCGTCGTCGGTAGCGGGCGGCTCCGGATCGGCGGGCTCGGGATCACTCGGCTCGACCGGCTGCTCCGGGTCCGGCGTCTCGACGGGATCGGCATCGGCGCCGGCGCCGGTGTCGGTGTCGGTGTCGGCCGCCACGTCTCCTCCGGTGCCGGTGTCGGTGTCGGCCGCCGCGTCTCCTCCGGTGCCGGTGTCCGATCCCCCGTCCGCATCCGCCGCGGCGTTCGTGTCGGAGGCCGCCTCCGACGCAGTCTCCCGACCCGTGGCCGGATCGGGTTGCGCGTAGGCGGTGGCACCCTGCAGCAGCAGGCCGAAGGCGATCCCCATCCCCAGCACTGCGGTCGTGAGCGTTCGCGACTTCACAGACATGGACTCCAGCCTAACCGTCCGGGTGCTCTCCGTACACGGACCTAGTTCTCGAGGCGGTACAGGAAGGCCGCCATCGCCTCACGGGTCACCTGGGCCTTCGACTGATACGCCGGCTTGCCCGAGGGCTGCTTCACGCCGGTCGAGAGGCCCGAGTCGTACATCCACGAGATCTCGCGGTAGAACTTGTCCCCGCGCGCGATGTCGGAGAAGAAGGAGGTGTTCGGCGCGGTGTACTTCGCCCCTTCGAGTCGGTAGATGAACGCCGCCATCGCCTCACGGGTCACCGTGGCCTTCGGCTGGTAGTCCGGCTTGCCCGAGCTCTGCTGCACACCGGTCGAGAGGCCCTTCGCGTACATCCAGGTGATCTCGTCGTAGAACTTGTCGCCGGGCTTCACGTCGGCGAAGGGCGACACCTTCGGGCCGGTGTACTTCGCGCCGTCCATGCGGTAGAGGAACGCGGCCATGGCCTCGCGCGAGACGCCGGTCTTCGGCTGGTACTCCCGGCCGTTCTGCGTCTTCACCCCGGTTGAGAGCCCCGACGTGTACATCCAGGTGATCTCCTTGGCGAACTTCTGGTTCTTCGAGACGTCCGTGAACGGCGGCTTCGTCGGCTCGGGATCCGGATCGGGCTTCGGCTTCGCAGCCACCGCGGCCGTCTGCGCCGAGGTCTTCGAGGCGGGCTCGTATCCGGCCTTCGTGCCCGTGACCTTCACCGAGATCCGCTTGCCCTGATCGGCGGCGACCGGCGTGTACGTCGAAGACGTCGCACCCGAGATCGCCGACCCGTCGCGCAGCCACTGGTAGGCCAGCGTCGCAGATGCCGGCTGCCAGGTGCCCGGGTCAGCGCTCAGCGCCTGTCCGACCTTCGCCGTGCCCGCGATCGTCGGCGTGCCCGCGACCACGTGGGGGAACACGAGCGCTTCGAGATTCGTCCCCTCCCAGTTCTTCACGGAGAACACCAGCGCGTCAGAGGCCGTCGACGACGTCGGAGCATCAAAACCGGTGTAGTACTGCGTGTCCCCGTTCCACACCGAATAGGCCGTGTAGTTTCCGGCAGGCACGCCGGAGAAGCTGTAGTTTCCATACGACACCTCGGGCGGGCAGTCGGTGCTCGGCTCCACCCATCCGCTCTGAGCGGGTTCGGCCGTGTAGACGGCTCCGGTCGCCGTGTTCTTCACGTAGAAGGCCGTCTCGTCTCCGTTCTCCCAGCCGCAGCGGGCGATGGCCGCCCGCAGACGCCCTTCCTCGGAGATCGAGGTCGTCCCGACCGCCACATCGCTCCCGCTCACCGTCAGCTCCTGGAACGATCCGGGGGCGTAGCCGTTGTTCGGCAGCGAGACGCTGATGTTCAATCGGTACTCGTCGTCCGGAACACCCGTCACCGCCCATGCGCCGGTGGCGGGATCGAAGCTGACGTTCGCGTCCTTACCGAGCTGCCACCCCTCGACCGTCCCGTCCTGCTTGATGTCCAGCGTGAGATAGATCCCGACGTACCCGCCGTTCCCGTCGGGTCCCCACGGCACCCGCACATCGCTCGGCGCGCTCGCGGGGAACTGGATCGTTCCGCTGACCGTGTGGTCGCCCGCGGCTTGAGCCGCACCAGCACCCGCCACCATGCCGAAGCACAGCAGCGCGAAACCGAGCAGCAGCGCGAGCAGCCTCGTGAGCTTCGAGCTGCGCGCCTCCGAGAACGCCGCAGCTGTCCCCCGATTCGATCCGTTCATTTTTCTCCCCCTGAATCGATCAAACGCGTCCAGCCTAACGCGGAAATTGGATGCGCGCTCCGACTCCCCGCTAGCCGCGGGTCTCCAGGCGGTACAGGAAGGCCGCCATCGCCTCGCGCGACACCGCGTCCTTCGGCGCGTACTTCGGCTTGCCCGAGCGCTGCTTGATCCCCGTCGACAGCCCCGTCTCGTGCATCCACGCGATCTCGCGGTAGAACTTGTGCGAGGTCGGCACGTCGGCGAAGGGCGACGTCGTCGGAGGACGATACCCGCTGGGCTTCTCGAGCCGGTACAGGAACGCGGCCATCGCCTCGCGCGACACGCTGCTCGACGCGTCGTAGACCGTCCCGCTCGAGGTCTTGATCCCCGTCGACAGCCCGGAGGAACGCATCCAGGCGATCTCGCGGTAGAACTTGTGCGAGACGCCGACGTCGCGGAACGGCGAGGCCGACGGGGCCCGATAGGTCTTCAGCGCGTCGAGCCGGAAGAGGAACGCGGCCATCGCCTCGCGCGACACCCCGGCGCCGGGCTGGTACCGCGGCTTGCCCGACGCCTGCTTCACCCCCGTCGACATGCCGGAGGTGTGCATCCAGGCGATCTCGCGGTAGAACTTGTGCGAGGCTCCCACATCGGCGAACGGCGTGCTCGTCGGCAGCGGGGGCGTGCCGGGCACCTTCACCACCGTCGAGGTGAGCGACTTCGAGTCGTAGGCGTTGCGCTCGCCCGTCACCGTCACCGTGATGCGGCGCCCGATATCGGACGAGGTCAGCCGGTAGCTCTCGCCCGTTGCGCCTCGGATCGGGCTGCCGTTGCGATTCCACTGGTAGCTGAGCTGCACGGGCGCCGGCCGCCACTTGCCCGCCGGGGCGCGCAGCGTCTGCCCGGCGCCGGGCTGACCGGCGATCACCGGCACGGGTGTGCGCGTGAGACGCTGCACGCCCACCATGCGCGGATGCGCCGCCACGCGCCATCCCGACGAGAACCCCATGGCCGCCGTCTCGAGCCTCGAGGTGCCGAACGCGCGGCCCGTGCTGAGCGCCACGCGCTGCCCGTCCGCCCCGAACCCCACGATGTCGGCCCGGCCGTCGCCGTTCACGTCGACCACCATGCGCGGATGCCGGTCGACCAGCCAGGATCCCGCGCCGAACTCGCCCGACCAGCGGGCGGGCGCCGAGAAGCCGGATCCCGAGCTCAGCGACACGACCGCTCCGTCGGCGCCGAACCCCACGACGTCGGCGCGACCGTCACCGTTCACGTCCGCCAGCGTGCGCGGATGACGCCCCGTCTGCCACCCGGCGGAGGTGCCGAATCCGGAGACCCAGCGCGACACCGGTTGCAGGCCGGATCCCGAGTTCAGTGCCACGTAGACGCCGCCGGAGGCGAAGCCGACCACGTCGAGCCGTCCGTCTCCGTCGACGTCGGCGAGCGTGCGCGGATGAGTCCCCACCCGCCAGCCGTCGTTGCCCCGGAACGCGGTGGACCACTGCTGCGCCTTCGCGAAACCGCTGCCGGTGCTCAGCGCCACGTAGACTCCCGCGGTCGAGATGCCCACGATGTCCGCCCGTCCGTCGCCGTTCATGTCGGCGACGAACCGCACGGAGTTGTCGACCCACCAGCTGTTCGCCGCGGTGCTGCCCGTGCCCGAGCCGAAGCCCGCGTACCAGCGCTGCATCGCGCCGAAGGAGGTGCCCGTGCCCAGGGCGACGTAGACGCCGCCCGCGGCGAAGCCCACCACGTCGGGCAGACCGTCGCCGTTGACATCGGCCAGGGTGCGCGGGTGGAACCTGACGTCCCATCCGGTCGCCGACCCGAACTGGCTCGACCACCGAGTCGCGGGCCGCAGCTCGGATCCCGTACTCGTCGACACGTACACGCCGCCGCTCGCGAAGCCCACGACATCGGCCATGCCGTCGCCGTTCACGTCGATGAGGGCGCGGGGGTGCGTCAACACACCCCAGCCGGCCGCGGTGCCGAACCCCGAACCCCAGGTCCTGGCTGCACCGAGCCCGCTCGGCGAACGGAGCGCCACCTGCACCCCGTTCGCGCTGAAACCCACCGCGTCGGGCAGGCCGTCCCCGTTCATGTCGGAGTCCCAGGGCAGCATCTCCTGCGTGTCGTCGACGCCGTTGCCGTTCGCGTCGATCATCAGGACCGCGGTCGTGCTGCTCGAGAGCACGCCGGTCGCGGTGTAGCCCGGGCGGTCGCCCGTCACCTCGACCGAGATGCTCGCGCCCAGGTCGTCGCGCATCGGCTGATAGCTCGCACCGGAGGCCCCGGAGATCGCTGTGCCGTCGCGGAACCAGCGGTACCGCAGGTTGGTGGGGGCGGGCTGCCAGCCGCTCACCGCGGCGGTGAGCGCACCGCCGAGCATCGGAGCCCCGCTGATCGTCGGCTTCGACGTCTTCGTGAAGGGCTTGGTCATGTCCTTGATGTGGATGTACCCCTGGAACGCGCTCGGGGCCACGGTGCGGGTTCCGTAGGCGCCCAGCCAGCCGTTGTTGTACTCCTCGATGACGATGTTGCCGTTGTCGAGCACCTGCGCCACCCACGCGACGTGGCCGAACTGCGAGGCTCCCCCGTAGCCCGGTCCGCTCCAGGCGACCGCTCCCACCTCCGGCCGCGTGTCCACGCGGATGCCCAGGCTCTCCGCCGTCGCCTTCCACTGACCGGCGTCGCCCCACCGGATCACGCCGCCGTACTGGTTCGAGAATCCGACGCCGTTCGCGCTGTTGAGACGCCACGCGACGAAGGACGTGCACTGGCGGTGCGCGAAGTTCCACTCGTCCCAGACCGGCGGCTGCATCTGCTGGATGTTCTTGTACTTCGCCGGGTAGTCGTCGCCGAGCACCGCGCCGCGTCCGGCGGCGTGCGTCAGCGGCCCCGGCTCCGAGCCGTCCCAGGGCTTCGCCGTCGCGGGCCCGGGCGAGTCCGAGGCCAGGCCGCCGTCGGGGCCGCGCGGTCCGTCGAGTTCGTCGACGCCCTCGGTGTCACCGGGATCACCGGAGCCCGCGTCACCGGATCCGTCGGGCGTCTCCGGGAGCGGATCCCCGGCATCCGGAGCATCGGGATCCGGGGATCCCTGGCCCTCATCGGGTGTCTGCGTCTCCTGCGTGCTCTCCTGGCCGCTCGACCCGTCGTCGGCGGGCGATCCGACCGCCGTCGCGGGCGCGGAGGACGCGAAAACGGGCATCGCGATCAGCAGCGCGGCTGCGAGCACCATCGCCTGCGCGCGCGT
Source organism: Leucobacter sp. (assembly GCF_053528595.1). NCBI lineage: Bacteria > Bacillati > Actinomycetota > Actinomycetes > Micrococcales > Microbacteriaceae > Leucobacter > Leucobacter sp. The sequence continues at coordinate 74,731 of NZ_JAIVPF010000077.1, forward strand.
CGACCCCCGTCGATTCCCCATCGTCTCTCCCCACCCGTGCGGTCTAATCTAGTGGATCGAGCGGATGAGCGTATCGCCTTTCTGCACGCAGTCGCCGGATTCGGCTGTGGATCCTGCGTACTGCGACTCGCTTCGCTCGCGCAGCGCGACCGGCTTCGCCGCGCGCAGGATGAGGGGGTCGGTCCGAGCTCCGCCGGCGGCGCTGTCCCCCGGCAGACCGCGCAGGATGACAGGTGGTCATGCAGGGTGAGGTCGCCCTGAGCTCAGCCCGCCGCGCGATCCCCCGGCAGCCCACGGCCGATGAGACCGCGGAAGAGCAGGCGCTTCGCCCCGGCGGGCAGCAGACGGTACAGGCCCTTCATCACGACGTTGCGCAGGTACTGGGCGGGCGTCACGAAGCCCATGCGCAGCAGTTCGCGCTGCAGCCGCCACTCGGTGCGCGCCTCCGACCAGCCCCCGCGCCGCGCGAAGGCGCCGGCGCCCACCCGGTAGGCCAGCAGCGGTTCGGCGATGTTCTCCACCCGGGCCCCCGAGTCGATCAGGCGCACCCCCAGCCAGTAGTCCTCCATCTTCCCGAAGGCCTGGTACCGGCCCACCCGGTCGAGTGCCTCGACGCGGTACATCATGGTCGGGTGGTTGAACGGGTTGTGGGTGCGGGCGTGATCCCGGATGCGCTGCGCGCCCACCGGCGGGGTGCGCAGGCCGCTCGGACGCTCCGGATCCGACTCGAACTCCTCCATCCCCGTGCCCACGAGGTCGTAGCCGTCCTGCAGCAGTGCCCACTGCCGTTCGAAGCGCTCGGGGCGCGACACGTCGTCGGCGTCCATGCGCGCCACGACGGGGAAGTCGCAGGCGTCCAGGCCGCGGTTGAGCGCCCCGGTGAGCCCGCGGTTCTCGGCGAGCACCACGAGGCGCACCGGGATCGGGCTCTGCGCCTCGATCCGCCGCAGCTCTTCGGCGATCGCCTCGGGCACGGGGCCGTCCTGCACGATCACGGCCTCGGCGGGCCGCAGCGTCTGGCGGTCCACCGAACTCTCGAACGCCTGCCGCAAGAACCCGGCCTCGTCCCCCGCGTACACCGGGAGCAGCAGCGAGAAATCGGCCTGAGCGGCGTCAGCGGGAGCGGGTTCTGGCATGATCCCACAGCCTAGCGGCAGGAGCAGCAAGGCCAGTGTGTCTGCAACATGGATCCTGCGACTCGCGAGCTCGCGCAGGATGACGGAGGCGGAAGTTTCGTCGTTCTGCGCGCGGGATGACCAGCGCTGCTGACCCCTACGCCTTGGCGCGGTAGAGGAAGGCCGCCATCGCCTCGCGGGAGACCCGGTCCTTCGGCAGGTACTTCGGCTTGCCCGAGCTCTGCTTCACGCCGGTCGACAGACCCGAGGCGTGCATCCACGCGATCTGCTTGAAGAACTGGTGCGATCGCGGCACGTCCGCGAACGGGGAGGTGCCCGGTGTGCCGTTGCTCGAGGGGTTCTCGAGCCGGAACATGAACGCGGCCATCGCTTCGCGCGACACCCCGTCCTTCGGAGCGTACTTGGGCTTGCCCGAGGCGCGCTTGATGCCGGTCGACAGCCCGGACGTGTACATCCAGGCGATCTCCTTGTAGAACTTGTGCGAGACGGGCACATCGGCGAATGGCGAGGTCTTGGGGGCGGTGTAGCCCGCGGGAGCCTTCGCGCCCTTCGGAGTGCTCAACCGGTACAGGAACGCCGCCATCGCCTCGCGCGACACCGTGCCCTTCGGGTCGTAGGCGCGGCCGGCGCTCGTGCCGATGCCCGTGGAGAGGCCGGTCTCGAGCATCCAGGCGATCTCGGTGGCGAACTTGTCGTTCTTGCGCACGTCGATGAACGGCCCGTCGCTGGGCGCCGACACGACGCGATCGCCCGAGATCCCGCTCGGATACTTCCCGAAGACCTGCGTGTAGTAAGGCCGGCCGAGGCTGTCGTAGCCCACCCCGATCCCGATGTGCGTGTAGTCGCCGATGATGTTGCCGAAGTGTCCCGGCGAATTGCGCCAGCCCTGCACCACGCTCTGGTACGAGAAGCCCGCGGCGACGTTCTCGCCGAGGCGCTTCCAGCCCGCGGGCACCTCGCTCCCCAGCCTGGGGTTGTGGGACATCTTCGAGGCGCGGGCCTGCTGCTCCGACCAGCGCTGCGCGACCGCATCCAGCGCGGCGCTGGAGGCGAGCGCTGCGCGACCGTTGTCCTTGCGCACCTGATTGGTCTGCGAGAGCACGACCGCCCGGACCGTCACCGCGCCGGGTCGGGAGGCGGCATCGACGACCAGACCGCCGTCGCTCGCCGCGGGGCCGACTGTCTCGTCGGGGGACGTCGGATCGCTCGGCGCCGGTTCGCCGGCGGGCGCGGTGGACGGTTCGGCGGTCGGGGCCGGCTGCGGTTCGGAGGATTCCGGGGTCTGACCGTCGCCGGCGGCCGATCCGGCCGTGTCATCGGCGCCCGCCCCGGGGTCCGTGCTCTCCGGGGACCCCTGATCGGCACCCGCGGTCGCATCGATCTCGGCTGGGGCATCGGGCTCGGTCGCGAAGGCGCTCGGAACCGGGCCGCCGACGATCAAGCCGCAGACGACCAGAAGAGCGCAGGCCAGACGGGCCCGACTGTTTCCCCGCATCTCGACCCCCCGGTGCGATGCCTTCATCCCCTTGAAACGGAAGACAGGTGTCCACCGTCGCAGAGCAGATTACCTGCACCGAAGACCGAGGGGCCATGCACCTCTGGCGAGGATTACGTACGACTTAGGTCGAGGATCGCTCCGTTCGCGAACCCGGCCGGAGGCCCGGAAGCGGCCCGGCGACCCTACTTCGAGTCGAGCTTGGAGAGCCGTTCGATCTCGACCATCACGTCGACGGGGACACCCGTGTCGCGCAGCACGACCCGGGTGGGCCGGGGCGAGCGCAGCCAGCCGTCCTGCCACCCGCGCCGCAGGCAGTCGCGCAGCTGGGCGCGATCCGACGAGGCGAGGAACGTGCGGAACCAGCGCCGGGCGGTCGCGGCCGAGTAGAGCGCCTTCTCCCACCCGAGCAGGGAGCGGCTGCGGCGGAACACCCACAGCTTGTTGCGCACCTCGAAGTAGAAGCGCGGGCCCGGATCCTGATCGCTCGAGCCGCGCTTGGCGGTCTTGTGCGTCACGACGGAACCGGGCACGTAGAGTCCGCGCGCCCCGCGCAGCAGCCGCGCCGAGTACTCGAAGTCGTCGTTCCAGAGGAAGTAGTCGGCGAGCGGCAGGCCCAGCTCGCGCACGCGCGCCGCGCGGAGGAAGGCCGAGACGAAGGAGATGGAGCGGATCTCCATGCATCCCACTTCGGCCGCGCGGGCCCGCTCGTCGGCGGAGGCGCGGATCTTGGGCTTGGGGGTGTTCATCGGGTGATCCTCGCCATCGGTCCAGACGACGCGGGATCCCATCACCGCGAGATCGTCCTGCCCCGTCGCGACGTAGCGCTCGTGCGCGGCGAGCGCACCCGCGAGCGCGTCGGGCCCGGGCACCGTGTCGTCGTCCATGACCCACACCCAGTCGGTGTCGTCCTCGGCGACGGCCGCCGCGATCCCGGCGGCGAACCCGCCGGCACCGCCGGTGTTCTTCGTGAGCCCGATCAGGCGCGCCCGCGCACCCCAGTGCTCCAGCAGTTCGGAGGCGACCTCCCCGGAGCCGTCGTCGGAGGCGTTGTCGACCACGACCAGGCGGTCGACGGGTCGGCTCTGCGCCGCGAGCGCCTCGAGCGATTCCCTCAGCAGCTCCCGCCGGTTGTAGGCCACCAGTACGGCGGTCACGCGCATGCGCACACTCCTTCAGGATTCGGAACCCGCCCAGTCTAGCCGGACGCCCCGAGACCCCACAGGTCGCGGTACAGGGCCGCGGCGCGCGACTGCGTCACCGCGCGATACTCCCCCTCGTCGAGATCGAGGATCGTACCCGCCGGTACGTCGTCCGCGTCGGCGAGCGCCGACACCCCGATCCCCGCGCGGTGATCCTCGAGTTCGATGCCCGCGAGTTCGATGAGCGTCGGATACATGCTGAACTGGTCGAGGTCGTCGCGGGCGAACTCGACGCCCCCGGGCGCCCGAACCCGGTTGAAAATGGTGCGCCCCTCACGGTTCCTGAGCTCGTCCCAGAAGCTGTTGGTCTCGGCCTCGAACTTGAGATGGTCCCCCATGATCACGACGGTCGTGTCCTCGAGCACGCCGGTCCGCTCGAGGAAGTCGACGAATCCCGCGACCTGCTCCATCGAGCATGCCGTGATCGATGTCATCGGCTGCGCGGCGTCGTCGGGGCAGTAGTCGTAGCGGTACGGCGACTCGTGCGTGTCGAGGGTGAGCAGCGTGAGGTTGAACGGCTGTCCCAGCTCGTGGAGACGGGTCACCTCCTCCCGCGCCCGATCGAAGAGTCGGCGGTCGGAGAGCCCCCAGTCGGGACGGATCTCCGTCTCGCCGAGGTCTCGCCACTCCTGCAGGGCGTGCACCTCGTCGTACCCGTGGGTCTCCAGAAACGCGCCCTTGCCCGCGAAGCGGGCGTCGGCCCCGCCCATGTAGACGTTCCGGTACCCCTCGCGGGCCAGCACGTCTCCCAGGCAGGTCGCACCCGGCAGGTACTCCTCGACGCTCTCGTCGTCGTGACCGATGAGGTTGAGCGCGGTGACATCGGAGACGGCCCCGGCGGTGCGCAGCGGGATCCCGCACTGCGTGCTGACCAGGCCGGCCATCGTCCAGCCGCCTCCCTCGTACTGGCGCAGGTCCGGGATGGAGTCCCACCCCTCCGTCGCCTCCTGCACGGGGGCGAGCATGTTCGTCCCGAAGATCGTCTCGTCGGCGAAGGTGTCCTCGATCGATTCGAGGTAGATCGTCACGAGGTTGCGCCGCTCGCCCCCGGCCCCGCTGTCGGCCCGCATCCCCGGGCCGCCCTGGGCATTCGCACCCACGCCGTGGCGGGGCACGACGTAGTAGTCGGCGAGGGTCGTGCCTCCCGCGGCCTCGCGCGCGTACGCCTGCACGTACTCCGCCGCCCCGATCGTGGAGCCGAATACCGCTCCGCCGCCGAGGGGCACCGCTACGGCGAGCACCAGCGCGATTCCGCGCAGCACCCAGCGGCCCCCGCCTCGCAGCACTCCCCCGCGATGCAGTTCGCGGCGAGATTTCTCGGTGAGCAGCATCAGCACGAGCACCAGCGCGCAAGGCACCAGCAGGATCATCACGGCGGCGCCCGCGATCAGCCCGCCGCCGCCCGCTCCCTCGCCCCCCGGCAGGTTCATCAGCAGCTGATCGACCGAGATCAGCCCGAAGGTGCGCCGCACCCAGAGGCCGCCGCCGGCCAGCACGGCGCCGACGAGCATCAGCACCCAGAATCCGGCGATCCCGGCACCCCAGGCCCAGCGCCCTCGCCGGCCGGTGATCACCGGGGCGGTCGTTCCGTCCGCGCCGCCGGGGTGCGACGCCGCGCGCTCATCGTCTCTTGCCACAGTGCGGCAAGTTTACCGGCGCGCCATCCGAGGTTCACTCAGGGTCCATCTCCGGGCGGCACGCCCGGGTGCGGGCGCTCGCGCGACCGTGTCGGGGAGCACGCCCGAGCGGACGCCGCTACTCCTCCTCCTGCGGCGACGCGGCGGCCACACCCTCGGCGACGAGCTGCTGGATCGCGGCGTAGTCGGGCATCTCGGGATCGACCGCAGGCGGCACGAGCTCCACATTGACCGGGGAGTGCTCCCGCGCCTTCGTAGCCAGGTCGACGAAGCGGCCGAGCATGGACTGCGGGAGATCGGTGTCGACCAGCTCCCCGCCCACGGCGGCGACGTCCTGGAACTTCGCGAGCACGTTGGCCGGGTTCATCTGCGCGAGGATCGCCGCCTGGAGTTCGCGCTGGCGCTGCATGCGGTCGTAGTCGCCGTTCGCCGACCCGTACCGCGACCGGGCGTACCACTGCGCGGCGAAGCCGTCGAGATGCTGCTCGCCGGGCTCGATCCACTCCTGCACTCCGACGAGCTCGCCGGTGTACTCGTCGATCTGCCCGCCGACCGGGAGCCGCTCCTGCACGTTGATCGTCACGCCGCCGAGCGCGTCGATGAGGCTCGAGAAGGCGTCCATGTTCACCAGCACGTAGAACTGCACCTGCAGCCCGGTGGCGCCGCTCACAGCGTCCTTCGTCGCCTCGATGCCCGGCGAGGATCCGCGCGCGCGCGCGTCGGCGTACATGCCGTCGTAGAGACGCTTGAACTCCTCGGGCAGTCCCTCCGCCTCGACGATCTCGGCCGTCTGCTCGAGCTCGGCGTGCAGTCCGTTCAGGTATCCCGTCAGACAGCCGCCCTCCGGCCCGAACGCGTTGGGCCCCACGCAGAACCCGTTGGGGTGCACCTCGTGCATCGGGGAGTCCTCGGGGAACGGCATCTGGATCAGTTCGCGGGGCAGGCCGATGATGACGGACTGACCGGTCTCGGCGTCGACGCTCACGAGCGAGATGCTGTCGGGCCGCAGGCCCTCGCGGTCGGAGCCCGCGTCGGTGCCGAGCAGCAGGATGTTGTAGCGGCCGTCCACCGGTTCCACCGCCGGGGCGCCCTGGAACAGGTCTCCGAGCAGGCTGCGCCCCGCGCCCACCGTGGTCGCCGCCCAGGCCGCCCCCGCCGAGGGCACCACGGTCAGCAGCACCGAGAGGATGACCACCGGGATGCGCCACGCGCGCTGCACCCGCACCAGGCGCGTCAACCGCAGGGTGTCGAACCCCAGCACGAGCCACAGCACCGCGTAGGCGAAGAGCAGGATCTGCAGGGCGAGCAGCACGAAGCCGTTGGTGAAGAGGGAGAACGTCGCCACGCGGGCGAGCAGCAGTCCGAGCAGCGAGGCGACCGCCCCCGCGATGAGCACGAGGGTGGCGACGAGACCCAGGCGGCCGAGCCTGCGGTTGCCCGCCAGCAGCTGCGCGCTGCCCGGCAGCAGGAAGCCGAGCACGACCAGCCACCTGGCGCGCTTGCTCATGAGCGGCTCGGACCCCGTGTCGGGATTGCGGAGCGGCCGCTCGAGATCGAGGCTCATGCGGTGTAACCGCTCGGGTTCGCCGACTGCCAGCCCCAGGTGTCGCGGCACGCGTCGGCGAGACTGCGCGTGGTGCGCCAGTCCAGCCGCGCGTTCGCGTGCGAGGGATCCGCGGTCATCGCCGCGACGTCTCCCGCTCTCGGCGGCGCGACGGCGTAGGGCACCGGCCGCCCGGAGGCCTCCTCGAAGGCGCGGATCACCTCGAGCACACTCGATCCGGTACCCGATCCGAGGTTGTAGGTCTCGACCCCGGCGGCGATGCGCTCGAGCGCCGCGACGTGCCCCTCCGCGAGATCCATCACATGGATGTAGTCGCGCACGCCGGTGCCGTCGACCGTGGGATAGTCCCCGCCGAACACGCTGAGCCGCTCGCGCTTGCCCACGGCCACCTGCGCGATGAACGGCATGAGGTTGTTCGGGATCCCCGTCGGATCCTCGCCGATGCGACCGGACGGGTGCGCGCCTACGGGATTGAAGTAGCGCAGCAGCACCGCGCCGAGCTCGGGCCAGGCGGCCTGGGCGTCGCGGATGATCTGCTCGTTCATGAACTTGGACCAGCCGTACGGGTTGGTGATGCCGACCCCCGCGCGATGCGCCTCGTCGATCGGCACGTACTCGGGGTCGCCGTAGACGGTGGCCGACGAGCTGAACACCAGCTTGCCCACCCCGCGCTCGCGCATGAGGTCGAGCAGGGCGAGCGTCGAGTCGAGGTTGACCCGGTAGTAGCGCGTGGGCTCGGCCACTGACTCCCCCACCGCCTTGAGGCCGGCGAAGTGGATCGCGGCGTCGAACGCGACGCCGTCGAGCGCCGCGGCCGCGGCCGCACGATCGGCGAGATCGGCCTCGATCACGGGGATCCGAGAGCCGGTGAGCTCCTCGACGCGGCGCACCGCCTCGGGGCTGCTGTTCGAGAAGTCGTCGAGCACGATCACCTCGTGACCGCGTTCGACGAGCACCAGTGCGGTGTGGGAGCCGATGTACCCGGCGCCACCTGTCAGCAAAACACGCATACGCAACAGGGTACTTGGCCGCTCTGCACGGAAGCGGTCGAACCGCTGACGGCGCGCGTCTCGCCTGTTCCGCGCGATCGGAGCCCGCCGCCGTCATCCTGAGCGAGCCGAGCTCACCGGCCGTCATCCTGCGCGAGCGGAGCTCACCCGCCGTCATCCTGCGCGAGCGGAGCTCACCCGCCGTCATCCTGAGCGAGCCGAGCTCACCCGCCGTCATCCTGCGCGAGCGGAGCTCACCCGCCGTCATCCTGCGCGAGCGGAGCTCACCCGCCGTCATCCTGCGCGAGCGGAGCGAGTCGCAGGATCCGCACGGTCGGTCCCGCCATCCGCCCCGAAGGTCACATTTGCATCACGGCTACACTTGACGCCGATCGTCCCGATGGATCCCTCAGACTTTCAGCGTACGAACTCAATACAATGAGACCCGAAGCGCGACTTCGGCCTCATGCCAGGGCCGGAGCTGAACGGCGGAGGGGGAGCACATGGCCACACTCACCCTCATCGCCGAGCCATTCCCCGACTGGGAGGCGGAGATCCACTCCGCGGCTGCGCGGGACCTGGCCAAGGCCATCGCGGCGACCGCTCCGCGCGGCTGCAGCGCCCGGTTCCTCGTGGGCCGCGGCAGCGCGGCGCCCGAGTTCGAGTCGCCGCTGATCCGCATCGAGCGGCTGCCGATGCGAGCCAGCCTGCTGCCCCTCGTGTGGCAGAGCGGCACGACGGCGCGGCCGCTCGACGGCGAGTTCGCGCACTCGCTCACACCCTTGATGCCGCTGCGCGCCCGCGGTGAGGACGACGGCTCGCAGACCTCGGTGACGATCCCGCACTCCATCGCGTGGGAGGCCCCGGCCGTGCTCGGCGGCTCTCAGGCGCGCCTCTTCCGCGCCTTCACCCGCCGCGCCGTGAAGCTCGCGGACGTGATCCTCACGCCGACCCACGCCACGGCGCGCGTGCTCCAGCGGCACTACGGCGAGCATCTGCCGGTGCAGGTGATCCAGCTCGCTCCTCCCGCCGAGTTCCGCGAGGGCCCCGACGCCGCCGAGCGGCGAGCCGCCCTGGCCCTTCCCGAACGATACGCCGTGACCACGGCGATGAGCGGCGAGCACGGCCGGCTCGAGTGGCTGTTCGACGCGATGCGCATCGACGCGTCGCTGCCGCCGCTCGTGGTGCTCGAGGGCTTCGACCCGGGGGTCTCCCCCCGCGATCGCGACCCCTCCGACACCGGCGGCACGCAGGTGCCCGACGAGCTCCGCGACCGCGTGGTCCCGGTGCGGGCGCGCGAGCTCGCCGACATCGGGGCGGTGCTCTCGGGGGCGTCGCTCATGGTGCAGCCGCAGAGCTTCGCCGGGACCGGCTACGTGCTGCTCGGCGCCCTGTGCGCGGCGGTCCCCGTGCTCCACGCGGGTCATCCCGCGACCGCGGAACTCGTGTTCGACGCGGGCGTCTCCGCCGACAACGCCGGGGCGTTCGCGGCCGAGTACACGCGCCTGTTCCGCGACCCCGACGCGCTCGCCCAGCTCTCGGTGCTCGCCTGCGATCGCAGCCGCGGGTTCAGCTGGTACGGGGCCGCCTGGCAGCTGTGGGAGACTCACGCGAATCTCTGACGTCGCCCGTGCGGGATCCGCACGCCCCCACTCTGCGTGCGCGCGCCAGAAGATGTCGCCACACCGGCGAAATGCCCGCAACTCCTGACGCGCGAGGTGGAGGCGTCCTGGGAGGGGGACGGACCAGCGGGCGGATGCGGCACGATGCCGGCCCTCACGACACCCGATCGACCGCGGCGACCCCGCCGTTCGCGCGGGCGTAGCCCCAGGCCAGCAGTCCGGCGGCGAGCGCCGATCCCGCGACCATCAGCGCCGTGCCGCCCCAGCCGGCCCACCCGAACGCCACACCCCCGAACCAGCCCAGCAGGCTCGATCCGGCGTAGTAGCCGAGGTTGTAGAGCGGCGGAGCGATGCTGCGGCCGCCGGCGCTCGCCCGGCGCTCGACGAGACCGCTGGCGATGGAGTGGGCTGCGAAGAAGCCGCCGGTGAACAGCACGAGTCCGAGGATGACGCCGGGGAGCCAGGGCAGCAGCGTGAGCGCCAGGCTCGCGAGCATGATCCCGATGCAGCTCAGCAGCACCCGCGTCGGCGGGATCGCGCGCGTCAGCTGCCACGTCCACCGCGACGCGGCGGCGCCCGCGAGATACGCGAGGAAGATCCACGACGCCTGCGCGAGCGTGAGACCGAATGGGTCGTGCTGCAGGCGGAACGCCAGGTAGTTGTACACCGCGACGAAGCCGCCCATCAGCAGGAAGGCCTGCGCCACGAGCACCATCACGCCGGGCGTGCGCAGATTCGCCAGAACGGCGCTCGGGATCGGCCGGGACGGTCCGGGCGGCACCGCCGTGGGCGGGATGCGCACCAGGAACGCCAACGTGGCCGACGCGGCCAGCACGGCCACCGCCGTCATGCCCCAGCGCCAGCCGAACGGCTCGCCGACCTCGGCCGCGACGATGCGGCCGAGCAGCCCGCCGATGGTGGTGCCCGCGATGTAGGTGCCCACCGCACCGCCGAGCGCGAGGGGCCGCACGGTCTCGGCGATGGCCGTCACCGCGATCGCCGGGAGGCCGGCGAGCGCGACCCCCTCGAGCAGACGCGCCGCGATGAAGAGCTCGAAGCCGGGAGCGAACGGGGTGACGAGGCCCAGCAGCATCGCCGCGGACAGGGCCGTGCGCATGGTGCGCACCCGGCCGAACCGGTCGGAGACGCGCGCCCACGGCAGCACCCCGAGGGCCACCCCGATGGTGGTGGCGCCCACCGCCCACGACGAGGCCCCCGCGGCGACCCCGAACTCGTGCGCGATGTCGGGCAGGATGCCCTGCGGCGAGTACATCTGTGCGAAGGTGGCGAGACCCGCGCAGAAGAGCGCGATCAGGGCGCGTCGATACCGGCGGCTCCCGGCGGCGGCCCGGGGATCCTCCGCCTCCGATGCCGCCGGGCCTCCGACCGCGGCCACCTACCGGTCCGCGGCGATCCGCGTCTGCAGCGCGGCGTTCTTCGCCTCCACCATGTCGGTGAGCTCGCGGGCGTAGGCGTCGAGCCGCTCGGCGAGCTCGGGATCGCTCGCGCCGAGGATCCGGGCGGCCAGCAGGCCGGCGTTCTTCGCTCCGCCGATCGACACGGTCGCCACTGGGATGCCGCCCGGCATCTGCACGATCGACAGCAGCGAGTCGAGGCCGTCGAGGCGGGCGAGCGGCACCGGCACGCCGATCACGGGCAGGGTGGTCATCGAGGCGACCATGCCCGGCAGGTGCGCCGCCCCGCCCGCGCCCGCGATGATCACACGCAGGCCGCGGCCGGCGGCCTCGCGGGCGTAGGTCACCATCCGGTCGGGGGTGCGGTGGGCGCTGACGACCTCGACCTCGTGCGGGATCCCGAACTCGCGCAGCGCCTGCACCGCGTCGCTCATCACCGAGAAGTCGCTGTCGCTGCCCATGATCACGCCGACGAGGGGCGCTGCGGTGGTGTCGCTCATGAGGTCAATCGTAGTGGCCTCTTGGCCCGGGGGTTCAGTCGAACGCGGCCGCGGTGGCCCGCGCCTCGGCGAGCACCTCCTGGAGGTCGTCGCCCGTCACCGTGATGTGGCCCACCTTGCGGCCGGGGCGGGGCTGCTTGTCGTAGCTGTGCACCTTGGCGCGGGGGTGCTCGGCCAGCACGGCCGGATAGCGCGTCGGCATCGGCCCCTCCGCCGGTCCCCCGAGCACGTTGACCATCACGACGGCCGGAGCGGTCATCGAGGTGTCGCCCAGCGGCAGGTCGGACACCGCGCGCAGGTGCTGCTCGAACTGGCTGGTCACCGACCCCTCGATCGAGAAGTGCCCCGAGTTGTGCGGACGCATGGCCAGCTCGTTCACGAGCACACGACCGTCGCTCGCCTCGAACATCTCGACCGCGAGCACTCCGGTCACCTGCACGCCCTCGGCGACCGCCGCACCGATGCGCGCGGCCTCCTCGAGCGTGGCGGGATCCTGCACGGGAGCCGGCGCGAGCACCTCGGCGCAGACGCCGTCGCGCTGGATCGTCTCGACCACCGGCCAGGTGCGGGTCTCGCCGCTTGGTCGCCGCGCCACGAGCTGCGACAGCTCGCGCGTGAAGTCGACGAGCTCCTCGGCGAGCAGGCGGCCGCCGCGGCCGTCCTCCGCGAGCGCGGTGAACCAGTCGCGCACCTCCGCCGCGTCCGACACGACGCGCACGCCCTTGCCGTCGTAGCCGCCGCGGGCGGTCTTCACGACGGCGCGACCGCCGCGCTCGTCGATGAACCGCTGCAGCTGGACCTCGTCCTCGACGGCCGCCCAGGCCGGGATCGGCACGCCGAGCTCGCCGAGCTTCTCGCGCATGAGGATCTTGTCCTGCGCGTACTGCAGCGCGTCGGGACGCGGGTGCACCGCCGTGCCGCGGCGCTCGAGCTCGCGCAGGATCTCACCGGGCACGTGCTCGTGGTCGAAGGTGACCACGTCAACGGTCTCGGCGAAGGCGTACACCGTCTCGGGATCCCGGTAGTCGCCCACCGCGTCGGCGGCGCGCTCGGCGCTCGATCCCTCGTTCTCCGCCAGCACGCTGATGCGCAGGCCCAGGTGGATCGCCGGGGGCACCATCATGCGGGCGAGCTGCCCGCCTCCGATCACGCCGATCCTGATGCTGCCGCTCTCGAAACCCATGCCCTCCATTCTGCCCTACCGCCGCCCGCCGATCCGTCCGCCCCGCCACCCGTCCCGCCGTCCGTCCCGCCGCCCGCCACTCCGACAGGAGATCGACAACGGAACAGGAGGATCTCGCGGTTTCGCCCTGCGCGACGGGAGATCTCCTGCACGAGTGGCGGACGGGGCCCGTGCCCGCGGCCGCACTGTCACCCACGCCGCCCCGCATTAGTTGACATTGATCAACCAAGTGCTTATAGTTGATCTTCATCAACTAACACCGCACGACTCCCACGACGAAGGACTCCAGCTCCGCATGGCTCAGACCCTCACCTCGACCCCGCGCACCGCCCCGGAAGACGGCGTGCTGCGCGGGCGCGCGAAGAACCTCGCGCTCACCGGCCTCTTCCTCAGCATGGCCGTGTCCATGCTCTCGATGACGGTCGTCGGCACGTCGATGCCGATCATCATCGCCGACCTCGGCGGCGACCAGGCGGCCTTCACCTGGGTCGTCACCGCCACCATGCTGGCGAGCGCGATCTCCACCCCGATCTGGGGCAAGCTCGCCGACCTCACCAGCAAGAAAGTGCTGCTGCAGCTCTCCCTCATCATCTTCACCGTCGGCTCGGCACTCGCGGGCATGGCGCAGGATCCGGGCTGGCTCATCGCCTTCCGCGTGCTCCAGGGCCTCGGCGCCGGCGGCCTGGGTGCGCTCGGCCAGATCGTGCTCGCCGAGATCATCAGCCCGCGCGAGCGCGGCAAGTACATGGGCATCATGGGCGCCATCATGGCGGTCTCCACCGTCGGCGGCCCGCTGCTCGGCGGCGCGATCACCGACGCGATCGGCTGGCGCTGGAACTTCTACGTCGCGGCGCCCATCGCGATCGTCGCCATCATCGTGCTGCAGCAGACCCTGCACCTGCGCACCGAGAAGCGCAAGGTCAAGATCGACTACCTCGGTGCCGCGCTCATCTCGATCGGCTTCGCCAGCCTGCTCATCTGGGTGACGCTCGGCGGCTCGCAGTTCGAGTGGTGGTCCTGGGAGACCCTCGCGATGGTCGGCGGCGGCCTGCTGCTGCTCGTCGTCGCGGTGATCGTCGAGCTGCGCGTCGACGAGCCCCTGATCCCGATGCACCTCTTCAAGAACCGCACCTTCACCATGTCGGTGATCGCGAGCATCGCCGTGGGCCTCGCGATGTTCGGCACCTCGGTGTTCCTGGGGCAGTACATGCAGCTGGCTCGCGGCAAGACGCCCACCGAGTCGGGCCTGCTCACCATCCCCATGATGGCCGGCGTGCTGCTCGCCTCGACCCTCGTGGGCCAGATCATCTCGCGCACCGGCAAGTGGAAGCGCTACATGGTGGCCGGATCCTTCATCATGCTCGCGGGCCTCGTGATGATGGGGCAGCTCCGCTACGACACGTCCTTCTGGTTCGTGGGCTTCGCGATGTTCGTGCTGGGCGCCGGGGTCGGCATGTGCATGCAGAACCTCGTGCTGGTGGTGCAGAACACGGTCTCCCCGAACGAGCTCGGCGTCTCCAGCTCGGCCGTCACCTTCTTCCGCACGATCGGCGGCACGGCGGGCATGTCCGCGATGGGCGCGATGCTCTCCCACCAGGTGGTCGCCTTCATCAAGGAGGGGTTCGAGAATCTCGCGAAGACGAATCCCGAGGCCCTCGCAGGCGCGGACAAGCTCTCGGGCGGCACCATCCCCAAGATCGCGGAGCTCTCGGCGCCGATCCGCGAGGTGGTCGAGTCGGCGTACGGCCACGGCATCGGCGACGTCTTCCTGGCGGCGTCTCCCGTCGCCATCGTCGCCATCGTCGCCATCATGCTGATTCCGAATCTCCCGCTGAGCACGAAGAGCGCCGCCCAGCAGCGCGCCGAGCTCGAGCGGGAGGCCGCGGACGCCGCGACGGCGGCTGCGGAGACCCGCTAGGTTCGAAGGCATGCAGGAGCACAGCACCCAGACCGCACCGGCGACGGACGATTCGCCGCGGGGCACCGAGATCGCCGGCATCATCTCCGAGTTCTCGGAGATCTTCGCCTCGGCGCGCACCCGCTGGGTGCGCTACGCCGAGGAGGTGCACCCCGATCTGAACGGCGGCGGCATCATGGTGCTGCAGATCGTGCTGCGCAAGGGCCCCGTGACCGCCACCGGCCTCAGCCAGATGCTGGGGATGGACAAGGCGATGGTGAGCCGGCACATCGCGAAGCTCCGGGAGCTGGAGCTGATCGAGACCGAAGCGGCCCCCGAGGACCGGCGTGTGATCCTGCTCACCGTCAGCGAGCGCGCGAGGCGGCTCATGGAGCGGATCCGCGAGCGCTGGGCGCACTCCTACCACGAGCGCTTCGAGGACTGGAGCCTCGAATCCCTCGAACAGCTGCGCGATGGGCTGCACCGCTTCAACGCCTCGACCGAGGACGCCCATCGCACCGACGGACCGGCGACGCGCTGCGCGCGCGATCACGGGGGCGGCGTCGCCGCGGACCCCGAGGACGCCCCCGCCGGTTGAGCGGCGGGCGGCTCGCCTCCGCCGGTCGAGCGGAGCGCGCGGCGCGGCCCCAACCGGTCATCCTGCGCGGAGAGAGCACGGCGAACGCAGTCGCATGATCCACCGGCATGGATTCTGCGACTGCGCTCGCCGCTCCCGCAGGGTGACGGCCTCAGTGCTCGGCGCGGTAGAGGAAGGCGGCCATGGCCTCGCGGGTGACGCGGTTCTTCGCCGCGTAGACCGGCTTCGCACCCGCCCCCTGCGAGATGCCCGTCGAGAGCCCGCTCTGCGACATCCACGCGATCTCCGCGTAGAACTTCTGCCCCGGCCGCACGTCCGCGAACGGCGATGTCTTCGGCGCCGCCGGCTTCCGCCCCGTGTCGAGGCGGTACATGAACGCCGCCATCGCCTCACGCGTGATGCCCGCCTTCGGCTCGAACCTCGGTTTTCCCGACGCCTGCTTGATGCCCGTCGAGGTCTTCGACTGATACATCCAGGAGATCTCCCGGTAGAACTTGTCCCCCGGCTTCACATCCGCGAACGGGGACGCCTTCGGCGCGACATAACCCTTCGGCGCGTACAGGCGATAGAGGAACGCCGCCATCGCCTCGCGCGACACGTTCGTCTTCGGCTCGTACACGAAGTACACCCCGCCCGACGCATCGGTCTTCCTGATGCCCGTCGACAGACCCCGCTCCGCCATCCAATTGATCTCCCGCGAGAACTTCGCCGACCTCGACACATCACGGAAC
>NZ_JAIVPF010000078.1:0-31969 GCF_053528595.1 Leucobacter sp.
AGGAAGGCGCCGATCTGAGCGCCGCTGGCCTCCCCCGTCATGAACCGCGACATCGCCCACTCGGCCTGCGAGACGCTGAGGTCCTCCCCGTCGAGGAGGGTCGAGAGCACGGTGGGCCAGCTGCGTTCGTCGATCATGCGGCAATCCTACCGAGGCGCCCGATCCCGGCCCGGAACGGCGTGCCGGGAGCCCCGGAAACGGCTTCGAGAGCGACCCCCTCTCGACTTCATCAGATGAATGTGGTATCTCGGCGCGCACTTTCGAGGCCCGCGAACCCGATAAGCTGAGCGGGAAACTCGCAGAAAGTTCGGCGCGCCGGGTTCGAGTGAAAACGCACACCAAACTTTCAGCCATAATGGAGGGGTGACAACGACCACTATGAATACCAAGTCAGCCGTGCCCTCGGTGAAGCGACCGAACCTCGTCGCCGTGGGCACGATCGTGTGGCTCGGCAGCGAGGTCATGTTCTTCGCCGGCCTCTTCGCGATCTACTTCACGCTGCGCGCGATGAACCCCGAGTTGTGGGCCGAGCAGACCGCGAAGCACAACTTCACCTTCGCGCTGATCAACACCCTGATCCTGGTCGCCTCCTCCTTCACCGCTCAGGCCGGCGTCTTCGCCGCCGAGCGCATGCAGCCGCGCGCGACGGGCGCGAGCCCCAAGAAGTGGGGCACGGTCGAGTGGTTCTACCTCACCTTCTTCATGGGCGCGGTGTTCGTCGCCGGCCAGGCCTGGGAGTACGCGACCTTCGTCTCCGAGGGCATCACGCTCGCCTCCGACCCCTACGGCTCGGCCTTCTACATGACCACCGGCTTCCACGGCATCCACGTGTCGCTCGGACTCGTCGCCTTCCTGCTGGTCATCGGTCGCATCTACGCGGTCAAGAACTTCACGCACAAGGAGGAGACCACGGCGGTCGTCGTGTCGTACTACTGGCACTTCGTCGACATCGTGTGGATCATCCTCTTCATCGTCATCTACGTCCTCAAGTAGGGTCAGGAGTTATCGAGAACATGGCTCGCGCCAAGAAGAACGTTCGCAAGTCCGGCCGCCGGCATCCGCTCGCCACCGCCGCTCTCGTCGCGGTCGGCCTGCTCGTCACCGGTGCCGCTTACACGGGATTCAGCCAGACCTCCGCGACCGCTGAGATCGACCTCGAGTCGCCCGCCACCATCGAGGCCGGCGAGAAGCTGTTCGGCGCCAACTGCGCCACCTGCCACGGAGCCGGTGCCCAGGGCACCCCCGACGGTCCCTCGCTCATCGGAGCGGGCGCCGCCTCGGTCAATTTCCAGGTGGGCACCGGCCGCATGCCGCTGGCCTTCCAGGGCCCGCAGGGCATGGTGAAGCCGAAGCAGTTCACCGAGGATCAGACGCTGCAGATGGCGGCCTACGTCGCCTCGCTCGCCCCGGGACCGGCGCTGCCCGACACCCGCTACCTCCAGGGCGACGGAGACGTCGCGAACGGCGGCACGCTGTTCCGCATCAACTGCGCGATGTGCCACAACGTGGCCGCCGCGGGCGGAGCGCTCACCGAGGGCAAGTTCGCGCCCAAGCTGACCGGCGTGGCCCCCACCCACGTGTACGAGGCCATGATCACCGGCCCCCAGAACATGCCCGTCTTCAGCGATGCCAACATCTCGCCGCAGGAGAAGTCGGACATCATCTCGTACCTCAAGTACATCGAGGAGAAGCCGGCCGTCGGCGGGCTCACCCTCGGGTCGATCGGCCCGGTGGCCGAGGGTCTGTTCATCTGGGTGATCGGTCTGGGCGCCATCGTGGGCCTCACCGTCTGGGTCACCGCGAAGTCGAACTAGTCCGACGGCGCGCAACGAGTTCATGAGTCAGGAGTCAAGGAGCAACATGGCAGAGGAAGCGAAGAACAACGGCGGCGACGCCGTTGTCGCAGCCCAGGGCCACGGCGCGGTCGAGGCAGCGGTGGGCACCGCGGTCGTCTCGTCGGATGCCGTGCAGAATCCGGGCCTTCCCCCGCACCGCAAGCGCGTCACGGATCTCGATCCGAAGAAGGCCAAGCGCGCCGAGCGCACGGTCTACACGCTCTTCTACATCTCGATCGCGGGCAGCCTCGGCGCCGTCCTCGCCTACATGTTCTTCCCGATCGAAACGGGAGATCTCATGGCGATCCGGCTGCACACGCTGTTCGTCGGCCTCGGCATGGCGCTCGCCCTGCTCGCCGTCGGCATCGGCGCGGTGCACTGGGGCAAGGCGATCATGGCCGACCACGAGTCGATCGACGAGCGCCACCCGGTGCCGAGCGACGAGCCGACCCGGGAGGGCGCGGCCGAGGTCTTCAAGCTCGCCGACGAGGAGTCGGGCTTCTCCCGCCGCTCCCTCGTGCGCAACAGCCTCATCGGCGCGCTCATCGCGTTCCCGCTGCCGGGCATCACCCTGCTCCGCGGCCTGGCTCCGCAGGACCGCGACCCCGTGGAACTGCTGAAGCACACCATGTGGGACGCGGGCGTGCGCCTGGCGCGCGATCCCTCCGGCGTGCCCATCAAGGCCAGCGAGGTCACCATCGGCTCGGCGTTCCACGTGATCCCCGAGAACCTGAATCACGACGACTTCCACAACCTCACCCTGGACGAGCGCGGCGGCAGCGAGAACCTGCTCGACGCGAAGGCCAAGGCCATCGTGCTGCTCATGCGCCTCGACCAGTCGGAGCTCAAGGAGGATCCCGAGCGCGAGAGCTGGTCGTACGACGGCATCGTGGCCTACTCGAAGGTCTGCACGCACGTGGGCTGCCCGGTGGCGCTCTACGAGCAGCACACCCACCACCTGCTCTGCCCCTGCCACCAGTCGCAGTTCGACGTCTCGGAGCACGCGAAGGTCGTCTTCGGCCCGGCGAAGCGCCCGCTGCCGCAGCTGCCCATCACCGTCGACGACGAGGGCTACCTCGTCGCGCAGAGTGATTTCCATGAACCTGTCGGCCCGAGCTTCTGGGAGCGCCTCAAGTGAGCAGCACCGTAACCGAATCCCCCGCCCAGAGCGGATCGGCCTCGAACTCGTCGGCTCAGAGCGGCTCGAGCCGCTTCACGGCCGCCGCCGCGAACTACCTCGACGAGCGCACCAAGATCGGTGTCGCGGTCAAGGAGTTCGGCCGTAAGATCTTCCCCGACCACTGGTCGTTCCTGCTCGGCGAGGTGGCGCTCTACAGCTTCATCGTCATCCTGCTGTCGGGCACCTTCCTCACGCTCTTCTTCCAGGCCTCGATGGCCGAGGTGCACTACACCGGCCCCTACGTGCCGATGAAGGGCCTCGAGATGTCGGTCGCCATGGCGTCGACCCTCGACATCTCGTTCTCCGTGCGCGGCGGCCTGCTCATGCGCCACGTGCACCACTGGGCCGCGCTGCTGTTCGTCGCCTCGATCGGCCTGCACATGCTGCGCATCTTCTTCACGGGTGCGTTCCGCAAGCCGCGCGAGCTCAACTGGGTGATCGGCTTCGTGCTCTTCATCCTCGCGATGGCCGAGGGCTTCACCGGCTACTCGCTCCCCGACGACGTGCTCTCGGGCAACGGCCTCCGCATCATCGACGGCATCATCAAGGCCATCCCGGTGATCGGCACGTACCTGTCGTACCTCTTCTTCGGCGGCGAGTTCCCGGGCACCGACATCGTCGGGCGTCTGTACATGCTGCACATCATGGTGCTTCCGGCGCTCGTGATCCTGTTCGTGGCGCTGCACCTGGCATTCGTCATCATCCACAAGCACACGCAGTACCCCGGGCCGGGCAAGACGCAGCAGAACGTGGTGGGCTACCCGATCCTCCCCGTGTACGCGGCGAAGGCCGGCGGCTTCTTCTTCATCGTGTTCGGCGTGATCGCGCTGATCGCCTCGACCGTGGGCATCAACCCGATCTGGAACTACGGCCCCTACGATCCCTCCCCCGTGTCGGCGGGTACGCAGCCCGACTGGTACATCGGCTTCGCCGACGGCATGCTCCGCCTGGTGCCGCCGGGGCTCGAGACCGAGTGGTTCGGCTTCACGTGGTCCTGGAACATGCTCCTGCCGCTGATCATCATCGGCGTCTTCATCGTCCTCGTCATGATCTACCCCTTCATCGAGGCGTGGGTCACCGGCGACAAGCGCGAGCACCACATCCTGGACCGTCCCCGCAACGCCCCCACGCGCACCGCGATCGGCGCCGCCGGCGTCACCTTCTACGCGGTGATGTGGGCGGGCGCGAGCTCGGACCTCATGGCGACGCACTTCCAGCTCTCCATGGAGGGCGTGATCCACGCGCTCCAGGCCGCGCTGATCCTCGGACCGATCATCGCCTACCAGCTCGCCAAGCGCATCTGCCTGGCGCTGCAGAAGAAGGATCGCAGCATCGCGCTGCACGGCTACGAGTCGGGCCGCATCGTCCGCCTCCCCGGCGGCGAGTACGTCGAGGTGCACAAGCCGCTCGACGAGTACGAGCAGTGGCAGCTGGTGAGCTACCACGACTACGCTCCGCTCATGCTCCGTCCCAACGACGACGGCCGCATCCCCCTCTCGAAGCGCCTCCGCGCCGGCTTCAGCCGCTGGTTCTTCGAGGACCGGATCGTGCCGCCCACCCAGGGCGAGATCGAGAAGGGCCACCACGAGGGTCACTGATCCTCACCCCCTCGCGTGAGGCCCCGCAGGTGCATTCCTGCGGGGCCTCACGCGTTCCTGCGTGCGGAGAGGCCCACATCTCGCGCGCCAGTTGTTGTCACCTCGCCTCGGCTGAGGTGACAACAACTGGCGCGCGAACCTCGTATTCCGGTCCTCCCGCGTGCGTGGAGTGCTCAGGCGGCAGAACGCGTCGGCGTCGCGCTCATTCCAGGTTGGCGCCACGACGCCAGAGCGAGTCGCAGGATTCCTGGGTGAGCGCGCAGCGGCGCCGCAGTGTCTCCCGCAGTGTCGCCGCAGCGTTACGGCAGCGTCCCCCAGGGTCGCCGCGTTGTCTCCCACCCCAGCGTTACGGCAGCGGCGACGCAGTGTCTCCCGCAGCATTGCCGCAGTGTCTCCCCCAGCGTTGCCGCAGTGTCCCCGCCGAGCGGTGGCGATACAGCTCAGCGCTGCGCGTCGATGAGTGCGCGTGCGCCTGCGGCGACGAGTGCTTCGAAGCGGGACTCCCCCAGCGACGCGCGGAGCAGGGAGAGGCGCGGGAGGAGCGCGTCGTGCATTCCCGGGTCGTGGGCGGCCGCGACGGCCTGGTAGAGGAAGCGCAGGAGCACGTCGCGCGGCGTTGCGGAGTGCGCCGCCGGCTGCGACTCCGAGAGCTCCTCCTCGAGTCGTTCGACGCAGGCGAGGAAGAGCTCCTGCTTCGTCGTGAAACTGGCGTAGAGGTGCGGCTGCGGTATCTCGGCCCGGGCGGCGATGCCCGAGGTGGATGCGGCGGAAAAGCCGAAGAGGCCGAACTCGATGAGTCCGGCCTCCAGCAGGCGCTTGCGGTTCTCGCCGGGCCGCCTGCGAGCTCGACGTTCGGTCACGGGTTCACCGCAGGTCGAGGATCTTGCGGTAGTGCTCCCCGACGGGCTCGAAGCCGCGATGGTTGTAGAACGAGCCGATGCGGGCCGTCGATGCGGAGAGCTGACGCACGCCGCGTCCCATGCAGTAGTGCTCGTTGGCCTGCATGAGGCGGTCGCCGACACCGTGACCGCGGGTGCCCTCGTCGACCACGATCTCCTGCAGGTGGGCGGTGAGGCCCGGTGCGTGCAGCAGGCGCGACACGGTCATCAGCGAGTAGCCCACGACCGTGCCGTCGAGCTCCGCGACGAAGAGCACGTTGGTCTCCTGGTCCCGGTGGCGCAGCACGTTGTCGTAGGCGACCATGAACTCGTCCCGGCCGATGGCCTCGCGACCCGTGGTGAACTGGCGGGCCAGAGCGAAGACGGCTGCCCCGTCTTCGCTCTGGCCGCGACGAATGATGATGCTCAAGCGATCGATCCTCTGTCGGGCTATCGGGCGAAGTTGCCGCGGTAGTACTCGTACACCCAGCCGACCACGCCGACCAGCACGAGCGGCAGAGCGATGAACGACAGCCAGAAGTTGAATCCGATGCAGATCCCCAGCACGACGACGGAGGCGCCGAACGCGAGGAAGAGCGGCCACCAGCTCCAGGGGCTGAACTCGCCGAGCTCGGGATCGCCGTCATCGATGTCCGAGTCCTCGCGGTCCTCGACCAGCACGCCGCCCTGCTTCTTCTGCACGAGCATCAGGTAGAAGGCGATGAAGCCGGTCAGCGCACCGGAGAGCAGGATCGCGACGGCGCCCACCCACTCGATGTACCCGTGGATCATGAGGTTCATCCCGACGTAGACCAGGTCGATCAGGACGAAATACCCCGTGAGCAGCCAGAAGAGGACGATGTTGGATTTCATGGTTCAGTTCTCCTCGGGGTCACTTCGCGAGTTCGCTCGCGCGCACCGGCTGCTCGATACCGCTGACCTCGGGGTGGTTGAGGTCGAACGCGGGCGACTCCGAGCGGATGCGCGGGATCGAGGTGAAGTTGTGACGCGGCGGCGGGCACGAGGTGGCCCACTCGAGCGAACGGCCGTAGCCCCACGGATCGTTGACGGTCACCTTCGGAGCACGACGCGCGGTCAGGTACACGTTCAGCAGGAACGGGATCATCGATGCGCCGAGGATCATCGCGCCGACGGTGGAGAGCTGATTGCCCCAGGTCACGCCGTCCGACGGGAGGTAGGTGTAGTAGCGACGGGGCATGGCCATGACGCCCAGCCAGTGCTGCACGAGGAAGGTCGTGTGGAAGCCGATGAAGAGCAGCCAGAAGTGGACCTTGCCCAGACGCTCGTCGAGGAGCTTGCCCGTCCACTTCGGCCACCAGAAGTAGAAGCCGGCGAACATCGCGAACACGACGGTGCCGAAGACCACGTAGTGGAAGTGCGCGACGACGAAGTAGGTGTCCGACAGGTGGAAGTCGAGTGCCGGCGAGGCCAGGATGACGCCCGTCAGGCCGCCGAACACGAAGGTCACGAGGAAGCCGAGCGACCAGAGCATCGGGGTCTCGAAGGTGATCGATCCGCGCCACATGGTGCCGAGCCAGTTGAAGATCTTCACGCCGGTCGGCACCGCGATGAGCATCGTCATGAGCGCGAAGAACGGCAGCAGCACCGATCCGGTGACGTACATGTGGTGCGCCCACACCGTCATCGAGAGCGCGGCGATCGCGATGGTCGCGTAGATCAGCGTCTTGTAGCCGAAGATCGGCTTGCGGCTGAACACCGGGAAGATCTCGGAGACGATGCCGAAGAACGGCAGGGCGATGATGTACACCTCGGGGTGGCCGAAGAACCAGAAGAGGTGCTGCCAGAGGATGGCTCCGCCCTCGCCGTTGTAGATCTGCGCGCCGAAGATGCGATCCGCGGCGAGGCCGAACATCGCGGCGGCGAGCACCGGGAAGACGAGGAGCACGAGGATCGAGGTGATCAGCGTGTTCCAGGTGAACACCGACATGCGCCACATGGTCATGCCGGGAGCGCGCATGGTGATGATCGTCGTGATGAAGTTCACGCCGCCCATGATCGTGCCGAAGCCGCTCACACCGAGCCCGAGCACCCACAGGTTGCCGCCCACGCCGGGCGAGTAGGTCATGTCCGAGAGCGGCGCGTACGCGAACCAGCCGAAGGATGCGGCGCCCTGCGGGGTGAGGAAGCCGCCGACGGCGATGAGCGATCCGAAGGTGTAGAGCCAGAACGCGAACGCGTTGAGTCGCGGGAAGGCGACGTCGGGGGCACCGATCTGCAGCGGCATGAGCACGTTCGCGAAGCCCGCGAAGAGCGGGGTGGCGAACATCAGCAGCATGATCGTGCCGTGCATGGTGAACAGCTGGTTGTACTGCTCCTTGGTCGCGACGACCTCGAGGTTCGGCGCGAACAGCTGCGCGCGGATGACGAGAGCCATCAGGCCGCCGATCAGGAACCACACGAAGGAGCTGATCAGGTACATGTACCCGATCACCTTGTGGTCCGTGGACGTCAGCCACGAGACGATGACATTGCCCTTCTTCATGTTCTTGTTATCCCTCGTTACTCGTTCTGCGCCTTGGCACTGTCGTTGTCGACGGAGAGGTGCTCCTGGTTCGGGTTGAACTCCTTGGTCACCTGTCCGGTGTTGCCCGCGGCGCGCAGCGACTCGATGTACGCGTCGTACTCGTCCTGCTCGACGACCTTCAGCTGGAAGAGCATCATCGAGTGGTACTCGCCGCAGAGCTCGGCGCACTTGCCCATGAACGTGCCGGTCTTGGTCGGCGTGAAGCTCATGTAGTTGGTCTGACCGGGGATCATGTCCTTCTTGTAGAGGTACTCGACCACCCAGAAGGAGTGGATGACGTCGCGGGTCTCGAGGCGGACCTCGGTCGTCTGATCGACGGGGAGGTAGAGCACCGGCATGGTGTCCTCGGTCGCCTCGCCCTCGTCATCGGTCTGCACCTGGACGCCCTGGAAGTAGACGTCCTCGTTCACGTAGTTGAAGTCCCACGCCCAGCGCTTGCCGATGACCTCGACCACGTTCTCGGGGGCCTCGTAGCGCTGTTCGATCTTGCTCTGCTCCTGCGCGGTGAAGGCGAAGAAGCCGAGCACCAGGATGACCGGGACGACCGTGAAGAAGGTCTCGATCGGCATGTTGTAGCGCAGCTGCACCGGCAGGCCGGTCTGGCCCTTGCGGCGACGGTATGCGATCGTGGCCCAGATGATGAGCCCCCACGTGATCACGCCGACTGCGAGCAGCACGATCCAGGAAGTCACCCACAGACCGGTGATGCCGTCCGTGTGGTTGGTGGCCCCCTCGGACCCCTCGGGCAGGAAGCCACGCTGCTGCTCGGGGGTGCAGCCGGCAAGCAGCAGCGCCGCCGAGAGCACCACCGGGGCCGCGACCCATTTCATTCGACGATTGGAACGCACCGCATACCTTTCGAAATGTTTCTCGCCGGCACCGGATGCAGGCGAAGCTGATGACTCCCTGATAGCTTAGCGCGATCCCGAGCGTTCCCCGAACCAAGCACGGGTGTCGCGGATACTCGTCGCGCGGCGCCGCTCAGCTGAAGCTGTCGCCGCAGGCGCAGCTGCCCTGGGCGTTGGGGTTGTCGATGGTGAAGCCCTGCTTCTGGATCGTGTCCTCGAAGTCGATCGTGGCCCCGTTGAGATAGGGGATGCTCATGACGTCGACCACGACCTCCACGCCGTCGAAGTCGACGACGGCGTCGTTCTCGAGCTCGCGCTCGTCGAAGAACAGCTGGTAGATGAGCCCCGAGCAGCCCCCCGGCTGCACCGCGATGCGCAGGCGCAGATCGTCGCGGCCCTCCTGCGCGAGCAGGCTGCGCACCTTCTCGCGCGCGGCCTCGCTCAGCTGCACCCCGTGGGTCCGTTCGGGTGCGGCGACGCCGCCCTCGGAAGCGATCGTGTCAGTGCTCATGCCTACTCCTCGCTCATGCGCTGATCAATGCCACCAGTCTACCGCCGCAGCCGGGGCGGCGGGGGCGCCGGGCGCGGTATCCTGGTAAGAATCGTCGGCACCGTGCCGGCACTGCACAGGCATCGAGCGCGAATGCGCGGAACGAGAGGACAGGCGTGGCGAAGAAGGGCGTTGAGAACGCGGCCGACGCGAACGATCAGGGGGCGGATGTCCGCGGTGCGGTCGGCAAGGGCCGCCCCACGCCGTCGCGCAAGCAGGCCGAGGCCGCGAACGCCCGCCCGATCGTCGGCTCCAAGGACAAGGCGGTCGTCAAGGAGCAGCGACGCCAGCAGGCGACCGCCCGCGAGCGGGCCCGCCTCGGCATGATGGAGGGCGACGAGCGCTACCTCGGCCCGCGCGACCGCGGCCCCCAGCGCCGGTACGTGCGCGACTACGTCGACGCCCGCTGGAGCGTCGGCGAGCTGCTGATCCCGATGATGCTCGTCGTGCTCGTCATGACCTTCATCCCGGGCATCATGCAGGTGATCAGCCTCATCGTGATCTGGGCCTTCGTCGGACTCGCGATCATCGACGCCGTCTTCCTCGGCTTCCGCCTCAAGCGCCTGCTGGGCGACAAGTTCGGCGAGGATCGCGTGCAGCCCGGCTACCGCTGGTACGCCGCGATGCGCGCCTTCCAGTTCCGCCCGCTGCGCGTGCCGAAGCCGCAGGTGAAGCGCGGCCAGCGGCCCAGCTGAGCGCGGACGCGAGCCGACGAGACGGAACACGGCCCCCGGGATGATCCCGGGGGCCGTTCCGCGTTCTCAGCGCGCCGCGCTCCCCCGCCATCCCGCACGGAGGAGTCCGCGGTTGATCGCCCGCATCCAGAGCGGGCCCTCGTAGAGGAACGCCGTGTAGCCCTGCACCAGCGTGGCGCCGGCGCGCAGCCGCTCGAGCACGTCTTCGGCGGTCGTCACGCCGCCCACCGAGATCACGCAGAACCCGGGATCGGGAGCGGTCGCGCGGATCCGCCGCAGCACCTCCAGCGAGCGCTGCCGCAGCGGCGCGCCGGAGAGACCGCCCGCTCCCATCCGCTCGATATCCGCGGCCGGCGCGCTCAGGCCCTCGCGCGAGATCGTGGTGTTCGTCGCGATGATGCCGTCGAGTCCCAGGCGCTGGGCGAGGGCCACGATGCCGTCGATCTGCGCGTCCTCCATGTCCGGGGCGATCTTCACGAGCAGCGGCGTGCTCCCGGACGCGTCGCGCACGGCGGCGAGCAGCGGTTCGAGCATCTCGAGCTCCTGGAGCCCGCGCAGGCCGGGCGTGTTGGGCGAGCTCACGTTCACGGCGAGGTAGTCGGCGATCGGCGCCAGGCGCTGCGCGCTCCAGACGTAGTCCTGCACCGCGTCCTCGACCTCGGTGACGCGGCTCTTGCCGATGTTGACGCCGATCACGGGGCGGTGGCGCGCCATCCGCGCGCGCTCCACCCGGGGCACGGCGGCCGCGGATCCCCCGTTGTTGAAGCCCATCCGGTTGATGAGCCCGCGGTCGGCCACGAGCCGGAACGTGCGCGGCTGCGGGTTGCCCGGCTGCGCGTGCCGCGTGAGCGTGCCCACCTCGACGTGGCCGAATCCGAGCGCGCCGAGCCCGAGGATCGCCTCGGCGTTCTTGTCGAACCCCGCGGCGAGACCGAAGGGGCTCGGGAACTCGGTGCCCAGTGCGCGCACCCGCAGCGAGGGATCGGGCGCGCAGAAGCGGCGGACGATGCCGCCGAGCAGCGGCGCGGCCTGGATCACCCGGAACGCGAGGTGGTGCGCGCGCTCGGGATCCATCCGCCGCAGCACGGTGGTGAACAGCAGCGGGTACAGACGCATGTGCGTTACTCCTCGGAGGATCGGGCGCCGGCGGCCCGGGATTCGGATGCTTCGGGATCGGCGCCGCTCCTCGGGTGCGCGCGCAGCTCCGCGATCGCGGCGTCGAAGTCGGCGAGCGACTCGAACGCCTGGTACACGCTCGCGAAGCGCAGATAGGCGACCTCGTCGAGCTCGCGCAGGTGCGGCAGGATGGCGAGACCGATCTCGTTCGCGTCGAACTGGGCGATGCCGCTCGATCGCACCGACTCCTCGACCTGCTGCGCGAGCACCGCCAGGTCCGCCTCGGTCACCGGGCGGCCCTGGCAGGCCTTGCGCACGCCGCTCATGACCTTCTCCCGGCTGAAGGGCTCGACGACGCCCGAGCGCTTGATCACCGTGAGGCTCGCGGTCTCGGTCGTGGTGAAGCGCCGGCCGCACTCGGGGCACTGACGTCGGCGACGGATCGAGAGACCGTCGTCGGCGGTGCGCGAGTCGATCACGCGGGAGTCGGGATGCCGGCAGAACGGGCAGTGCATCAGCGGGCCTCCTCGCTCCGTGCGCGTTCGAATCGCGCGCTGACCGCCTCGCCGTGCGCGGGCAGTCCCTCGGCGCCGGCCAGGGCCAGCAGCGGCTGCTCGACCTCGGCGAGCGCCGAGCGGTCGTACGCGACGATCTGCTGCGGGCGCAGGAAGGTGTGGGCGCCGAGCCCCGCCGCGAAGCGCGCGGTGCCGCCGGTCGGCAGCACGTGGTTGGAGCCGGCGAGGTAGTCGCCGAGGCTCACCGGGGTGTACCCGCCCACGAAGATCGCACCGGCGTCGGCGATCAGCGCGAGCACCGCGTCGTCGTCGGCCGTCTGGATCTCCAGGTGCTCCGGGCCGTAGGCGTTGCTGACGCGGGCCGCCGTGGCGAGGTCGTCGACGAGGATCACCGCGGACTGCGGCCCGCCGAGCGCGGTGGCCACGCGAGCGGCGTGACGGGTGCGGGGGGCGCGGGTCGCGACCTCGGCGAGCACGCGCTCCGCGAGATCGGCCGAGTCGGTGACGAGCACCGATGCCGCCGCCTCGTCGTGCTCCGCCTGGCTGATGAGATCGGCTGCGACGAAGCCCGGATCGGCGGACGCGTCGGCGATGATCAGGATCTCGGTCGTGCCCGCCTCCGAGTCGATGCCGACGCGGCCGCTGACGACGCGCTTGGCGGCCGCGACGAACACGTTGCCCGGCCCCGTCACGACGTCGACGGGCTCGAGCCCGATCTGCGGCACGCCGTGCGCGAAGGCGGCGACGGCGCCGGCGCCGCCGATCGCGTAGACCTCCTCGATCCCGCACAGGGCGGCGGCCCAGAGCACCGCGGGGTGCGGCAGTCCCCCGTTGTCCCGCTGCGCGGGGGACGCGAGCGCGAGTCCGGGCACGCCGGCGGTCTGAGCGGACACCGCGTTCATGATCACCGACGAGGGGTAGGCCGCCTTGCCGCCGGGCGCGTAGAGCCCGACGCGGGACACCGGCTGCCAGCGCTGGCGGATCTCGGCTCCGTCGGCCATGCGCGTCACCTGCTCGGCGGGCACCTGCGCCGCAGAGGCGCGGCGCAGCCGGGAGATCAGCTCGCGCAGCGCGGCCTCGACCTCCGGCGGGCAGTCGGCCAGCGAGTCGGCGACCGCCGCCGCGGGTACGCGGAGCGCGTGCCCCTCGACCCCGTCGAAGGCGAGCGCCTGCTCCCGCAGGGCCGCCTCGCCCCGCTCGGCGATATCGGCGACGAGCGGACGCACCCGCTCGACGGCCTCCTCGGCGCTCACGGCGGCGCGCGGAACGAGTTGCAGCAGATCGCCTCGGGAGAGCTCCCGTCCCCGCAGGTCAATGGTTCGCATCACCGAACCAGTCTACCGACCCTTCGGCGGGCTCGGGCATCGGGCGGGCTCGCCGGCGGCGTTCAGCTCTCCGCCGGCGCGAGCATCCCGAACCACGCCAGCTCGCGCACACCCGAGACGAGCGCCTCGGCGGCGGCCCCGGCGTCCACCTCGAGCAGCGTGGCCAGCGCGTCCGCGATCCGCCCGAGCGCGAGCTCGCCGTCGCAGGCGCCGAGAGCGGCCGCCAGCAGCGGATCCGCGGTGACGCGCCGGGCGATCGGCCGGTCGGTCGTGAGCACGATCGCGCGCGGCGCCTCCTCCCCCGGCCGGTGCTCGCGCTCCTCGGAGACCGCGTCGTCGAGCAGCCAGCGGACGGCCAGCACCTCGGCGTCGCTCATGAGCTCCGCCGCGACACCGGCGTCGAAGGCGGCCGACAGCCGCAGCCCGGGCGCCCCCGCACCGTAACCGCCCGGGGCGTGCTCGATGTGGACGGCGGCAGCGCCGCGGCGTCCCGCGGCGGCCCGGCGCACCCGGATGGATCCGAGTCCCACCGCGACGATCCGCCGCGCCGAGAAGTCGTCCAGCCACGCCTCCATGAGCCCCTCGAACTCCGCGGATCCCGGCCGCGATCCCCCATCGCGGGCCCACGTCTCCGCGTACTGCGCCGGCTCGACGCGATCCCGCTCGATCACCCACGCGTCGAGCGCGCCGGCGGCCTCCGCAGCGCCCGCGATCCAGCCGCGCACCCGCTCGAGGCCGTTCGCGCCCCAGGGCGACTCCCAGTTCGCGAGGCACAGCAGCTCACCGTCCTCGGCCAGCAGCCCGGGGGCCTCGCGCACGACGCGCTCGGCCAGTCCGTCGCCGGTCATCCCGCCGTCGCGGTACTCGTAGACCGGGGCCCCGGATGCCCGCGGGGTGATCACGAACGGCGGGTTGGAGAGGATCAGGTCGAAGCGCTCGTCCGCCACCGGTGCGAACAGATCCCCGCGGCGGAACTCGATCCGCCGCTCGACGCCGTTCAGCCGGGCGTTCGCACGGGCCATCATCAGGGCCCGCTCCGAGATGTCGGTGGCGATCACGCGGCCGCGCAGGGCGAGGTGCATCGCCACGACGCCGCAGCCCGTGCCGAGGTCGAGGCAGCGCGGCGCGTCGTGCGGCGCCGCCTGGGCGATGAGCGATCGGGTCGCACCTCCGACGCCCATGACGTGGTCCGCGCGCGCCGGACCGCGTCGCAGCTGATCGTCGAGGTCGGACAGGATCCACCAGTGCAGCGGGCGCTCGGCCCGCGAATCGGCGACCTCCACGGGATTCAACGACAGAGCGGCGCGGAGATCCCCCGCGCCGTCGGGCTCCAGGAGCCCCAGCCGGATCGCGCCGTCGGCGCCGAGCGCCGGCAGCGCCGCGTCGAACTCGTCCGGCGGGGTCGCCTCGCCGAGCAGGAGGACCCGGATCAGCTGCGCGAGCGGAGCGTCTCCCCGCTCGCGCAGCGCCCGGCGCGCGGGCGCGAACACCCCGCGCTGCCGCGCCGCCTCGGCGGCGGAGCCCAGCAGAGCCGCGACCGCCTCGACGCGATAGCCGGCGGTGTCGAGATCGGCTCGCAGCCGATCGATGAGTTCGGGATCCATCCCACCAGCGTAGAGGGGCAGGATGGATCTCAGTACGCGACGGTGAAGCGCGACCGGCGGTGCTCCGGCTGCTCGATCTCGTCGACCACCGCGACGCCGAAGTCGGCTCCGGAGATCTCCGACTTGCCGTCGGCGTCGGTGAGCAGCACGTCGCCGCCGACCCGGTACTCGCCGCGGTACTCGCCCGCGGCCCACGCTCCGAAGGTCGCCGCCGGGCTCACCAGGAACCAGTCGAGCGACTCGGGCGCGGCGCGCAGGTCGTCGAGCACGCCGCCCATCTCGCCCGCCTCGGGCTTGATCGCATCGGCGAACTCGGGGCCGTCCATCACCCGGGCGCCGCCCTCGCTCTGCAGCAGCGAACCGGCTCCGCCGATCACGCCGAGACGCACGCCGGCCTGCGCGGCCTCGGCCGCCAGATCGGCGATGGCGGGCCGCGTGCGGCCGGCCATGTCGCCGCGCGGCGACACCGCGACGATCACGACGTCCGCGCCCTCGAGCGCGGCCGCGCGGTCCGCGGGCTCGGTGATCGAGCCCTTCACGTAGCGCACGCCCGCGATCTGCTCGGGCACCTCTCCCCGGCTCATGCTCGTCACCTCGAGTCCGCGCACCGCCGCGGCCTCCACGATGTGCGAGCCCGCGTACCCGCTGCCGCCGATCACCGTCACCCTGGTCATGTCGATCCTTTCGCTCGGGCGACGCGATGCCGCGCCGCTCCCACTCAGCCACAACCGGCGGGCGTCGAGCGGTATTCCCCCGGCCGTGCTAGGAGAAGGCGCGGTCGAAGGCGGTGACGGGGCTCGGCAGCACGGTCTCGCCCGTGAGGAAGCGATCGACCGATGCCGCGGCTGCCCGTCCCTCGGCGATCGCCCACACGATCAGCGACTGCCCGCGGCCGGCGTCGCCCGCCACGAACACGCCCGGCAGGCCCGTCGAGTAGTCCCGGTCCCGCTCGAAGGCCCCGCGGGCGCCCCGCGGCAGCGAGACCGTCGCGTCCTCGACCTCCTCGGGGCCGGTGAAGCCCATCGCGATGAGCACGAGGTCGGCTTCGATGAGCCGCTCGGTGCCGGGGATCGGCACGCGTCCCTCCTCGGTGAAACCGGTCTCGGCGACGCGCAGCGCGCGCACCGCGCCGTCGCCGTTGCTCACGAACTCGACGGTCGACGCCAGGTAGCGGCGCTCGCCGCCCTCCTCGTGCGAGCTCGACACCTCGAACAGCGTGGGGTGCACGGGCCAGGGCTGCGCGTCCGTGCGGCTCGGCGAGGGCCTGCGGCCGATCGCGAGATTGGTCACCGACCGCGCTCCCTGCCGGTGCGCGGTGCCGATGCAGTCGGCGCCCGTGTCGCCGCCGCCGATCACGACGACGTGCTTGCCCGCCGCGTCGATGGGGGTGGCCTCGAGCGCGCCCGACTGCACGCGGTTGGAGGCCGTCAGGTAGTCCATCGCGAAGTGCACGCCGTCGAGCTCGCGGCCGGGCAGCGGCAGCTCGCGCGGCACCGTGGCGCCCGTGGCGACCACCACGGCGTCGAAGCGGCGGCGCAGCTCGCTCCAGGACATGTCGCGCCCGATCTCGATGCCGCAGCGGAAGCGGGTGCCCTCCTGCTTGAGCTGCTCGACGCGCCGCGCGACGAGCTCCTTCTCGAGCTTGAAGTCGGGGATGCCGAGGCGCAGCAGGCCGCCGGGCTCCTCGTCGCGCTCGTACACGGCCACCGTGTGGCCGGCGCGGGTGAGCTGCTGCGCCGCCGCGAGCCCGGCGGGGCCGGATCCGACCACCGCGACCGTCTTGCCGGTGAGGCGCGAGGGCGGCTGCGGCTGCACCCAGCCGTTCGCGAACGCCTGATCGATGATGCTGTTCTCGATCTGCTTGATGGTCACGGAGGGCTGGTTGATGCCGAGCACGCACGCCGACTCGCAGGGCGCCGGGCAGGCGCGGCCGGTGAACTCCGGGAAGTTGTTCGTCTCGTGCAGGCGCTCGATCGCCTCGCGGCCGCGGCCGCGGTACATGAGATCGTTCCACTCCGGGATCAGATTGCCGAGCGGGCAGCCCTGGTGGCAGAAGGCCACGCCGCAGTCCATGCAGCGCGAGGCCTGGCGCGCGACGAGCTGGGGGTCGGCGGGGTCGACGACCTCGCGCCAGTCCTTGAGCCGGAGCGCGACGGGGCGCTTGGGGGCGAGCTCGCGCTCGCGCACCTTCAGGAATCCGCGGGGATCAGCCATGGGTCGCCTCCAGGATCTCGGACCAGACCCGCTCGCCGTCGGGGTCGATGCCCTGCTCGTTCGCGCGGACACGGATCTCGAGCACCCTCGAGTAGCCGCGCGGGATCAGTCGGGTGAAGCGCCCGAACAGGCGCTCCGGGTCGGCGTCGAAGTCGGCGAGCAGCTCGCCCGCGAGCACCGACCCGGTCTGCTCCCGGTGCCGGCGCAGCAGCGCCGCGATCTGCTCGCGGAGCTCGCCGTCCTCGGCCCTTAGGGGCTGCAGCATGAGCGCGCCGGAGCTGAGCTCGGCCGAGTTGACGTCGGCGGGGTCGAGGTCGAGGATCGCGGCCTCGCCGCCCGACATGCCGGCGCCGATGTTGCGTCCCGTCGGGCCGAGGATCAGCGCGAAGCCGCCGGTGAAGTACTCGAGCGCGTGATCGCCCGTGCCCTCGACGACGGCGGTCGCGCCGGATCCGCGCACGAGGAAGCGCTCGCCCACGGTACCGGCGATCCACAGGTTGCCGCTCGTCGCGCCGTAGCCGATCGTGTTGCCGGCGATCACGTTGCCGAAGGCCGGGTGCCCGGCGCCGGGGTGCGGCCGGATCGCGATCTCACCGCCCGAGAGCCCCTTGCCGACGTAGTCGTTGGCGTCGCCGATGAGACGCAGCGCGACGCCCGTCGGCAGGAACGCTCCGAGCGATTGCCCGGCCGAGCCCGTGAGGGTGACGTCGATCGTCTCGGGCGCCAGCCCCTCGGCTCCGTACCGCTTCGTCACCTCGTGCCCGAGCATGGTGCCCACGGCGCGGTCGATGTTGCGGATGGGGAGGTCGATGATCACCGGTTCGCGCCGCTCGAGCGCGTCGGCGGCCATCGGGATCAGCCGCGTGTCGAAGTGCTGCTCCAGCTCGTGGTCCTGCTCGGCGCCGTGCCGCCGCGGCTCGTCGGGACCGAACTCCGGCCCGCGCAGGATCGGCGTGAGGTCGAGCCCCTCCGCCTTCCAGTGCCGGATCGCGTCGTCCACGTCGAGGGCTGCCGTGTCGCCGACGGCCTCGGCGAGCGTGCGGTAGCCGAGCGACGCGAGGATCTCGCGCACCTCCTCGGCGATGAACCGGAAGAAGTTGACGACGTGCTCGGCCTTGCCCGTGAAGCGCTCGCGCAGCTCGGGGTTCTGCGTGGCGACGCCCACCGGGCAGGTGTCGAGGTGGCAGACGCGCATCATGATGCAGCCCGAGACCACGAGGGGCGCCGTCGCGAAGCCGAACTCCTCCGCGCCGAGCAGCGCGGCGACGACCACGTCGCGGCCGGTCTTCAGCTGGCCGTCCGCCTGCAGCACGACCCGCTCGCGCAGGCCGTTGAGCATGAGCGTCTGCTGCGCCTCGGCGAGGCCGAGCTCCCACGGCGATCCCGCGTGCTTGAGCGAGTTCATGGGGCTCGCGCCCGTGCCGCCGTCGTGGCCAGACACGAGGATCACGTCGGAGAGCGCTTTCGCGACTCCCGCCGCGACCGGGCCGATGCCGGACTGGGCCACGAGCTTCGTCGAGATCCGCGCCGACGGGTTCGCGCGCTTGAGGTCGAAGATGAGCTGCTTGAGATCCTCGATCGAGTAGATGTCGTGGTGCGGAGGCGGCGAGATGAGGCCGACGCCGGGCGTGGCGTGGCGCGTGCGCGCGATCCACGGATACATCTTCTGCGGCGGCAGCTGTCCGCCCTCGCCGGGCTTCGCACCCTGGGCGAGCTTGATCTGGATCTCGTCGGCGTGCGTCAGGTACATCGAGGTGACGCCGAACCGGCCCGAGGCCACCTGCTTGATCGCGCTGCGCCGCTCCGGGTCCAGCAGCCGGTCCTCGCTCTCGCCGCCCTCGCCCGTATTGGATCTGCCGCCGAGCAGGTTCATCGCGATCGCGAGCGTCTGATGCGCCTCCGGGGAGATCGAGCCGTAGCTCATCGCACCCGTGGCGAAGCGCTTCACGATCTCGCCGACCGGCTCCACCTCGCCGAGCGGCACGGGCGGCCGCTGCGGTGCGAAGCGGAAGAGGCCGCGCAGCGTCATGAGCCGCTCCTGCTGCTCGTTGACGCGCCGGGTGTACTCCGCGAAGATCTCGCGGCGGCCGGTGCGCGTGGCGTGCTGCAGCTTGTAGATGGTCTCGGGATCGAAGAGGTGCGGCTCCTCGCCGCGGCGCCACCGGTACTCGCCGCCGGTCTCGAGGTACTTGTGCGCGAGCGCCGCGGGATCGTCGGGGTACGCGGCCCGGTGCCGCGCGGCGACCTCGGTCGCGATCACGTCGAGGCCCACGCCGCCGAGCTTCGAGGCGGTGCCGGTGAAGTAGCGGTCGACCACGCCCTGCGACAGCCCGATGGCCTCGAAGGTCTGCGCACCGCAGTAGGAGGCGACGGTGGAGATGCCCATCTTGCTCATCACCTTGAGCATGCCCTTGCCGAGCGCCTTGATGAGCTTCGCGATCGCCTCCTCCTCGGTGACGCCCGGGATCGACCCGTTGCGCACGAGCAGGCCCACCGACTCCATGGCGAGGTAGGGGTTCACGGCCGCGGCGCCGTAGCCGATGAGGGCCGCGACGTGGTGCACCTCGCGCACGTCGCCGGCCTCCGCTATGAGTGCGACGCGCATGCGCTGCCCCTCGCGGATGAGATGGTGGTGCACCGCCGAGATCGCGAGCAGCGACGGCACCGGCGCCAGGTCCTTGTTCGAGTCGCGGTCGGAGAGGATGATGAACTCGGCGCCCGCGTCGATCGCGGCGCTCGCCTCGAGGCACATCGCCTCCAGGCGGTCGGCGAGGCCCTTCGCCTCGAAGTCGACCGGGTACAGGCCGCGGATCGTGACGGCGCGCTCCCGCTCGGGGTCGTCCCCGAAGTGCTGGATGCGTGCGAGCGCGTCGTTGTCGATGACCGGGAAGTCGAGGATCACCTGCCTGGCGTGGTCGACCGACTGGGCCAGGAGGTTCTCCTGGGGCCCGATGCTGGTGACGAGGCTCGTGACGAGCTCCTCGCGGAGCGCGTCGAGCGGCGGATTGGTGACCTGCGCGAACTGCTGCACGAAGTAGTCGTAGACGAGGCGCGGCCGGGTGGAGAGCGCCGCGATGGGCGTGTCGGTGCCCATCGCCGCGATGGGCTCGATGCCGTCGCGGGCCATCGGGGTGAGCAGCAGGCGCAGCTCCTCCTCGGTGTAGCCGAAGGTGCGCTGACGGCGAGTGATGGAGGCCGGCGGGTGCACCAGGTGCTCGCGCTCGGGCTGCTCGGAGAGCCGGATCAGCCCCTCCTCGACCCACTCCCCCCACGGCGCGAGGCTCGCGAGCTCCGCTTTGACCGCCTCGTCGTCGCGGATGCCGCCCGTCGCGAGGTCGACCGCGAGCATGCGGCCCGGCTGCAGGCGCCCC
The DNA here is from genome assembly GCF_053528595.1 of Leucobacter sp. Lineage (NCBI taxonomy): Bacteria > Bacillati > Actinomycetota > Actinomycetes > Micrococcales > Microbacteriaceae > Leucobacter > Leucobacter sp. The sequence continues at coordinate 20,296 of NZ_JAIVPF010000078.1, forward strand.
CGGCGGATGACGCGCTCGGGCGCGATGTCGAGCACCCCCGTCTCGCTGGCGATCACCATCATGCCGTCGTCCGTCACGAGGTACCGGCCCGGACGCAGCCCGTTGCGGTCGAGGGTCGCGACGAGCTGCCTGCCGTCGGTCGCGATCATCGCGGCGGGGCCGTCCCACGGCTCCATCACCAGGGAGTGGTACTCCAGGAAGCTCACGAGCTCCGGGTGGAGCCCCGTCTCGGACTCCCAGGCCTCGGGCACCATCATGGCGAGGGCGTGGGGCAGGGAGCGCCCGGCCATCACGAGCAGCTCGAGCACCTCGTCGAAGCTGGCCGAGTCGCTGCCGCCCTCCGAGCAGATCGGGAGCAGTGGACGGATGTCTCCGAGCAGCTCGGAGGAGAGCTGCCGCTCGCGGGCGCGCATCCAGTTGCGGTTGCCGCGCACGGTGTTGATCTCGCCGTTGTGCGCGACCAGGCGCAGCGGCTGCGCCAGGTGCCACGAGGGGAAGGTGTTGGTGGAGTAGCGCGAGTGCACGATCGCGAAGCGGCTGGCGAAGCGCTCGTCGGACAGCTCCGGGTAGAACGCGGGCAGCTGGAGGGTGGTCACCATGCCCTTGTAGACGATGGTGCGGGCGCTGAGCGACGGCAGGTAGCACCCGGTCTCGTGCTGCACCCGCTTGCGGGTGCGGAAGGCGCGGCGCTCGAGCTGATCGGCGTCGCAGACCCCGCCGGCGGCGGGCACGAGGATCAGCTGCTCGATGGCGGGGCTCGCCTCGCGGGCGCTGCCGCCGAGCACCTCGGGTCGCACGGCGACGGGTCGCCAGGCGAGCGCCGAGAGCCCCTCCTCCGCGGCGATGGCCGCGATGCGGTACTTCGCCGCCTTGCGCTCGGTCGACGCCCGTGGCAGGAAGGCGAGACCGGCGGCGTAGCCTCCGGCCTCGGGCAGGCGCAGCGCGGGATCGAACTCCGCGAGCGCCGCTCGGATGAAGGCGTCGGGGAGGTCGCTGAGGATGCCCGCCCCGTCGCCCGTGCCCGCGTCCGAACCGACCGCGCCGCGGTGCTCGAGATTCTCGAGCGCCTCGAGGGCGAGCGCCACGATCTCATGGCTCGCCTCCCCCGTCAGCGATACCACCGAGGCGAGGCCGCAGGCGTCTCGCTCATCGGCGGGGTCGTAGAGGCCCACCGGTGCGGGGAACGCGCCGGCGGTGGTGTTCGGGGTCTGCGTGCTCGGGGTCGCTGGGCGTACGGTCATCGACGTCCTCTCTGGTCTGCGGGACGTCGGCGGCCCGGGCGGTGCCACGCTCGGATCATCGCTTCGAGAACGACGACGTCACGGCGAAGCGCAGTGGCTGGAGCCTCAAATTTACCACTCGTTTCTTCGGCGAAACGAATCCGTAATCGTAGTTTCTACAACTGATTCGGAAAAGTGCGCATATTTACCGAACATCATGCGGAACAGCTTGACGTTCGCCGCACACGACGAAGCCGTGTAACAGGATCGAAACACAGTCGTCGCCGGGGTGAAATCGGGTCGAAAAAAGAGAGCGTCCGATAGTCGAAAACCCGGCCTGAGGCCGTTCAACTATCGGACGCTCGTCGCGCTCGAGGTTCGCTCAGACCTCGCCGCCGAAGCTCGAGGTGTCGCCCACGAGACGGGTGTGATCGGCCGGCACGGGATCGACCGCGGCGCGGGCGACCTCGGCCGCGAACTCGGAGACGTTGTAGAGCTTGCCCGCCTGCTCGCGGCGCTCCTCGATGGCGCCGGGGTTGAGGCGGTTGAGCAGCGTCGCGGTGACGGTGCCCTCGATCATGTCGCCGGATACGACGGTGAAGCCGATCCCGCGCTCCTCGAGCTCGGGGATGCGCTCGCGCAGCGCGTCCTCACCGGCGCGCTTCGACTCGGCGACGGGCACGTACTCCGGCATGGTCGGGGTCGTGCGGATGAAGTGCGCCTGATGGCTCGTCACGAAGACGACCCGCGATCCCTCGCCCATGAGCGGCAGGGCCGCATCGAGCACCGAGAGCTGGGCGTCCCGGTTGAGCTTCAGCGCGTAGTCCTCCTCCATGCCGCTCTCCATGCCGCCCGAGGCGTTGAGCACGAGGATGTCGAGACCGCCGAACTCGCGCTGCACCGCCGTCATCATGTCCGCGACCGACTGCGGGTCGGTGAGATCCGCGCCCTGCACGATCGCGCGGACGCCGAGCTCGCCGAGCCCGGCCGCGAGCTTCTCGGCGCGCGGAGCCTTGTTGCGGAAGTTGATGACCACGTCCGCACCGGCCTCGGCGAAGTAGCGCACCGTGTCCGCGCCGATGCCGCGGGACGATCCCGTCACGAGCGCGCGGCGGCCGGCGAGGCTGCCGGGTTCAAGAATCTGTGTCACAAGGGCTCCTCAATCGTCTCGATCACGTGCCTCCAGAGTAGTGGACCGCCGGGAGAAAGCCGGGCATGGGGTATCGGGAACGGCGGTCGAGCGGGTACGCTGCAAAGCATGGCGAAGGCGCCTCTGAGACCGGTGGCGCCGGAGCCGTAACCGATAGGCGAGGAGGTTCTCACCATGGCCGACCGAACGCTTCGCGGAACGCGCATCGGCGCGACGAGCCTGCAGGGCGAGGAGGGCGTCGAGCTCTCCCCCAGGCGCACCGTGGAATACCTCACCGATCGCGGCACCCGCTTCGCCGTCCTGTTCGACGCCGACGCCGAGCCCCCGGCCGAGTGGGTCGATCAGAAGAGCGGTGAGCTCGGTTTCCTCGACGACGAGGCCGGACGAGCCGCCCGCGCCGAGTTCGAGGAGAAGGAGTCCTCGCAGCGCACCCCCTGGGACATGCTCATCGAGCGCCGCACCCGGGAGGAGCTCGAAGAGCTGCTGGAGGAGCGGCTCCAGCTACTCCGCGCGCGCCGCGGCGGCAAGTGACGGCGCCGGGTCCCGCTCCTCGGCGCTGATCTCCGAGCCGGGGACCTCCGGCGCGGGCTCCGGGACCGCCGACGCGCGATCGCCGGCGTCGCCCCGCATGGCCTCGTCCCAGCGCCGCCGGGTTCCCCGGCTGAGCCGCCTCCATGAGCGGTCCCGGATGAACACCGCATCGATCGCGATCATCGTGAGCGAGAACCACGGCAGGCCCATCGCCACCCCGATCGCGATGTGGAAGCTGAGGATCCCCGCCAGCGCCACGAGACGGGTCGGGCGCGTCAGCAGCATCAGCGGGAAGCCGATCTGCAGCAGGATCGATCCCCAGGCGGCGATCGCGACCGCGGGCCCCCAGAAGGTCAGCAGATCCGACAGCACCGGCCAGGTGCCGAAGCGCATGGTGCTCAGCGGGTCGTAGACGGCCCAGCCGCCCGCCCACGGCGCGCCCTGCGCCTTGTAGAGCCCGCCCGCCACGTAGACGAAGGACACCTGCGCGACGAGCGCGACGAGCGCCAGGTTGTGCAGCACCGTGCCGAGCTGGCGCGGCGCCGAACCCTCGCGGAACCACTCGCCCCGCCTGGCCCGGCGCCGGGCGTCGAGCGACCACCGCGCGGCGGGGTCGGCGAAGAACATCAGGATGAGCGCGATCCGCTGCATGTTGTCGCTCTGATCGCCCACCATGTCGTTCGCCTCGATGAAGCTCACCCATGCGACGAAGAACACCGGGAGCACGATGCGGAACCGCCACCCGAGGATGAACAGCACGGCGAGCAGGACGAGGGCGACGTAGCAGAGCGTGTACCAGAAGTCGTCGGCGGCCACCCGGTTGAACAGGCTGAAGAGCCAGATGTTCGGGAAGTCGCTCGCCGGCTGCCGGATCTCGCCGTTCCACGCGGACCCCGAGCCGAATGTGTAGAGGCGGGTGCCGAAGTTCGACAGCAGGAGGCCCAGCATCGCGCCGCCGAAGAGCATGCGCGTCACCGCGAGGCCGTAGACCGCCTTCTTGCCGTCGAAGAGCCACCGCTCGCAGAAGAGCACCGCGGCGCCCAGCCCCTCCACGACCGCCGTCCAGGCGGCGCCGATCACCGATCCCGCGAAGGCGCCGAAGCGCGCGATCGGTGTCCGAGAACCGCCCCGCCGCCGGCTCATCCGCTGATCCTCTCGTACTGCGCGCGGAACACGTGCGCGAAGTTCTCGTCGCTCTGCCCCGGCTCCGTCAGTCGAGCCCGCCAGCCGGACTCGGTCATCATCGGCTCGGGGCGCTGCACGCCCGGCGTGTGGCGGTCGGCGAAGGGCACGACGTTCTGGCGGCTCACGCGGAACTGCACCGACCGCACCTCGTCGCCCCAGACGGCCCCCGCCACCTGCGTCGCGTACGCGGTCGAGAGGTGATCCGCCTCGAGATAGCGGTCGACCTCGGCCTCGCCCGCCTCCTCTCCGAGCAGGTCGGCCCCGTCCCCGTTCGTCGGGCCGGCGAGCAGCGCCTCGCGCAGTTCGCCCTCCCACCCCTCGGAGCGGAAGGCCTCGGCGACGACACCCTGCTGATCGCGTCCCAGCGCATCGTAGGCGTTCTTGTACCGGGAGGCCACCTCGGACGACTGGATCCCCGCGCGCGGCGGGAAGAGGTTGTAGCGGATCATCGAGAGTTCGACGTCGGTCGCGCTCACCCAGCCCGTCTCGATCTCCTCGCCGTCCTGCTCGATGATCGCCCGCACGTTGAAGTGGTAGTCGCCGTTGATGGGCTCGGGGGCGAACACGCTCCACGACTGGCCGAAGAACGGGATCATGTACGAGCTCAGCGCGTCGCCCGGCACCACCTCCCGCAGCGGCGTGGGCGGGCCGATCCAGAGGAACGAGGCGAAGACGTGCCAGGCGGTCAGCAGCACGGCGCCGAAAGCCACCAGGCGCACCCAGACCCTGGGCCGCGCGCTCCCCCGTTCGGGCGCGATCGTGTCTTCAGCGCTCACTCGTTCCCCCTTGCCGGTTCCCCCAGCCCTAGATTACACATGGTCCAGGGAACCGCGCGCGCTCTCCGCACGCGCGCCGCGCCGCGCCCGCGCGGAACCCGCGATGCCGCCGATGACGCCCAGCGCTCCCACGAGCAGCCATCCCGCCGCGATCGCCGCTCCGAGCCTCAGCGCGGGGGTCTCGCCGCTCGTGAGGGGCACCTCCGCGACCATGGCCCCTGCCGTGTGCGGCACGAGCCGGTCGAGGTCGGCTCCGTCCGGCGCGACCACCGCGCTCGTGCCCACCGTCGAGATGTTCACGAGCCCGCGGCCCGTCTCGACCGCGCGCAGCCGCGCGATCGCGAGCTGCTGCGCGCTCTCGTCGGTACGGCCGAAATCGGCGTTGTTCGTCTGCGCCAGGATCAGTTCGGCCCCCGCGTCCATCATCGCGACGGCCTGCCTGTCGAAGATGATGTCGAAGCAGATCGCGATCCCGGCCTGCACGTCGCCGCCCGGCGTGCCGATGCCGAAGGCTGCGGGCCGGGTACCCGCGGCGTACTCGAGCTGCACGAGATCCACCAGATCGGGAACGAGGGCGTGGAAGAACTCCCGATTCGGCATGTACTCGGCGAACGGCACCGGGTAGCGCTTGTCATACCTGCCCGGGAGGGCGCCCTCGGCGCCCCAGACGAGCGAGCTGTTGGTGTAGCTGCCGTCGTCGTTCGGCAGTATCGAGCCGATGACGATCGGCGCCCCGGCGCGCTCGGCGAGCTTCGCCACCCGGTACCCGCTCAGCGGGCTGCCCGGCAGGTCGAACTCCGCGCTGTTCTCCGGCCAGACGATGAGGTCGACGTGCTCGCCCTCGGCTTCGAGCCGGTCGAGCAGCTCCGACGTCGCCTCGACGTGGTCGTTCAGCACCGAGCCGGACTCGCGATCGTCGAAAATGCCCGACTTCGAGTTGCCCTGCACCGCCGCAATCCGCAGCGAGCCGGTGGGGTCGGGCGTCGCGGCGGGGACGACCCCGAGCAGCAGGATCAGCGCGGCGGCGGTCGCCGCCGCCGGCAGCGCACGACGGATCCGACCGCCCCCGGCGCGCGCGAACACGGCCGCGACCGGCAGTGCGCACGCCAGGGCGAGGACCCCCGAGAGTCCCGAGAAGCCCAGCCACGACACCGACTGCAGGAGCGGCCCATCGGCCTGGGTATGGGCGAGCCGTCCCCATGGGAAGCCGCCGTACGGCCACGCCCCCTGCACGCTCTCGCGCAGCACCCAGAGCCCGGCGATCGCGAGCGCCTGGACGCAGGGCATTGCGCCCGCGGGCAGCGCTCGCCGCGACCGGCTCGGAGCGCGGGGGTCCGCGCTCGGGGGACGGCGCGAGAGGAGCGCGAGGCCCCGTGTCGTCACCGCGGCCGCGCAGCCGAACAGGGCGAACCAGAGGATCATGACCGCGCACAGGCCGAGCCACGGGATCGGGCCGAGGTACAGCGTGAGCCACGAGATGTGCGGCATCCAGAACGCGGCCCCGGCCGCGGCGCCCGCGGCCAGCCCGATCCCCCACCGCTGCTGCCACACCCCGGTGAGGACCAGCGCCGCTCCGGGGAGCGCGGCCCACCACCACGCGAGCGCGGGGCTCGCGGCGTCGAGCAGCAGCCCTCCCGCGGCCGCGCACGCGAGCGCCGCCCACCAGGGCAGCCTCGGCGTCAGGTCGCGCGGCTCCGGCGGCACGGCGTCACTGGCCACTCGAGGCCTCGACGATACCGCGCCGCACGCTCCGCTTCGCCTCGCGCGCCAGCCGGGCGAGCCCGCCCAGCCGGTCCTCGTCGAGACCGGCGAGCACGGCCGTCTCGGAGGCCTGGGCGATCTGATCGAGCAGGTCGATCGTCTGCTTCGACCAGCGCACGAAGTCGCCCGCCCCGATGCCCGAGCGGTCGAGCACCTCCTCGATCGGGCGGCCCGACGACCAGGCGTGCATGGTGGCGGCCAGACCGGCGTGCGGCATCTCGCTGCGCGGCAGGCGGGAGCGCTCGGCCAGGTCGTCCAGCCGCACCCACGCGTCGAGCACCCGGTCGTGCGCGGCCGCGAACGCGGCGCCCCCGGGCAGCGCCGGTGCGCCCTCGTCGTCCCGGCGCGGCTCGTAGCTCAGCACGCAGCACATCGCCGCGAGCCCGGCGGCGTCGAGGCCGCGGAGCGCGTCGTGCCGCAGGCACTCGGCCACGAGCAGATCGCGCTCGCCGTAGATGCGACGCAGCAGCTCGCCCCAGGGGGTGACCTCCGGCTCGCCGCCGACCCGTTCCAGGTACCCGAGCTCGAGCAGCAGATCCACCACGCGGTCGAAGGTGCGCGCGATCGTTCCCGTGCGCGAGGCGATCTGCCGGCGGCCGCGCTCGATGCGGCGGCGCAGCTTTCGCGCGCGATCCTCCCAGCGCCTGCGATCCGCGCCCTGCGATCGCGCGGCCGCGGCGTCGTATCCCTCGAGCGAGCCCTGCTCGGCCCGCAGCTCCCGCGCCTGATCGACCACCGCGCGATCGGCCTGGAACTGCGCGAAGGAGAGCTCGAGCGTGTCGCGCACCCGCGCCTCGTCCATGCGCTGCAGCAGATTGACCGCCATGTTCGGCGTGGGGCGGAAGCTGGAGCGCACCGGGAACGAGCGGGCGCCGGCGAGGTGCGCGAGCGCCTCGAGGTCCACGCCGTCGCTCCACACCACGACCGCGTGCCCCTCGGTGTCGATCCCGCGCCGGCCGGCCCGACCGGTGAGCTGGGTGTACTCGCCCGAGGTGAGCGGCACCCGCTGCTCGCCGTTGAACTTGTCGAGCCGCTCGATCACCACGGCGCGCGCGGGCATGTTGATGCCGAGCGCCAGCGTCTCGGTGGCGAACACCAGCTTGACGAGGCGGCGCTGGAAGAGCTGCTCGACGACGGTCTTGAAGGTCGGCAGCAGGCCCGCGTGGTGGGCGGCCACGCCCCGCTCGAGCCCGGCGAGCCACTCCCGCACGCCCAGCACCCGCCGCTCCTCGTCGCTCATGCCGCGCACCTCCGCGCGCGCGATGCGGCGGATCTCGTCGCGCTCCTCGCGCGTCGTGAGCGAGATCCCCTCGTAGAGGCACTGGCGCACGGCCTGGTCGCAGCCGTTGCGACTGAAGATGAAGACGATGGCGGGCAGCAGCTCCGTCTCGTCGAGCGCGCGCACGATGTCCGCGCGCGAGATCCGGCGGCTGCGGCGCACCGGCGCACGGCCGCGCGATCGCTCCCGGCCGCCGCGATCGCCGTATCCGTCGGAGTCGCGGCCGCCCCGTCGGCGCTCCCCCGGCCGCCCGGAGCCGCGGCCGCCCTCGAGCATGCGCAGCTCCGGGTTGATCCGGCCGCCGCGGGCCGTCCCGGCCTCCCCGTCCCGGCCGACGTAGAGCGGCAGCAGCGCCTTCGAGGTGAGCACGTGCTGGTAGAGCGGCACGGGCCGGTGCTCGGACAGGATCACGTCGGTCTCGCCGCGCACCGCGTGCATCCAGTCGCCGAACTCCTCGGCGTTCGACACCGTGGCCGAGAGCGATACGAGGCGCACGCTCTGGGGCAGGTGCAGGATGATCTCCTCCCACACGGCGCCGCGGAAGCGGTCCCCCAGGTAGTGCACCTCGTCGAGCACCACGAAGGCGAGATCCTCGAGCGGGGAGCGCGACCCGGTGCCGGAGCCGGATCGGCCATCGGCGTCGTCCGCGTAGATCATGTTGCGCAGCACCTCGGTCGTCATCACGACGATGGGGGCGTCGCCGCGCAGGTTCACGTCCCCGGTGAGCAGCCCGACCTCGTCCTCGCCGTACTCGGCGCAGAGCTCGTGGAACTTCTGGTTGGAGAGCGCCTTGATGGGCGCCGTGTAGAAGATGCGCGCGTCGCGCTCGCGCCGTGCGAGATACACGGCGAACTCGGCGACGGTCGTCTTGCCGGAGCCCGTCGGAGCCGCGACGAGCACGCTGCGCCCCTCCTCCAGCCGCTCGCAGGCCGTGCGCTGGAAGGCGTCGAGCGGATAGCCGATCCGGCGCTCGAAGTGGGCGAGCGCGGTGTCTCCGGTCATTCGCCGTCCCGCGCGGGTTCGTCGTCGATGCCGTACTCCGCGAGCTCCGCGGCGCGGCGCTTGTCGATGCGCCGGTCGTGCAGGATCGCGACCCCCGCAGCCCCGAAGTAGAGCACGACGATGGGGGCGGCGAGCAGGAACATGCTCATGAGGTCGGCCGCGGGAGTGGCGATCCCGGCGAACAGGATGATGCACAGCAGCGCGACCCGCCAGCTCTTGAGGATCGACTTCCCGCGGAGCACCCCGAGGAAGTTGAGCATCACGAGGAACAGCGGCATGACGAAGCCGACGCCGACGGCGAGCAGCAGCTTGATCGTGAAGTCGAGATAGCGCCTGGCCCCGATGAACGCCGCGTCCTCGGCGGGCGCGAAGCTCGTCAGCAGCGTCACGATGTTCGGGATCACGAGCCACCCGGCGAAGGCGCCGCCGAGGAAGAGCGGGACCGCGAGGCCCAGGAACGTGAAGCCGTAGAGCTTCTCGCGCTTGGTGAGGCCGGGGGCCAGGAACGCCCAGATCTGGTAGAGCCAGACGGGGCAGGCGAGGATCACGCCGATGAACAGCGAGATCTGGATCTTGAGATCGAAGGCGCCGGTGATGTCGTCGTAGTTGATCTGCGCGGCGCGGCCCTGCTGCTCGGCGATGTCGTAGATGGGCTGCCGCAGCATGTCCCAGACCCAGTCGGAGAGGAACCAGCCCGCGACGAGCCCGATCGCGATCGCGATCGCCGAGATGATCAGGCGGTTGCGGAACTCGATCAGGTGCTCGCCGAGGCTCATGCGTCTGTCCGCGTTGCGCTGCTTCCGCGCCTGCTTCGCCATTCGCTCAGTGTATCCCAGGCCACCTGTGGTTTCGGACGCGCGCACGCCGTCGATCGCCTCCACGACTAGTCCCCGTAAGCGGAGAGCGCTCGTTCGGCCCACTCGCGCACGGCCTCCCTCGCCTCCCGCGGATGCTCGATCACGATCTCGCCCGGCGCGCGTTGCACCAGCCGCACCGCGGTACCGGGGTGCCAGGCCTCGATGCGCACGCGGAGCCGGCCATCCTCGGCCCCGATCGGCTCGGGCGAGAAGGCGCTGATCCTCGGCAGCGCGCGCTCCGAGACCGTCGCGACGATCTCGGTCATCGGCCGCCGCTGCGGCAGCGGGACCGCCCTCGGCTCCACCGCCTCGTCGAGCTCGCGGAGCTCGCGCATCTGATCGACCCGGAAGGTGCGCTCGGCCTGCCGCTCCAGGCAGAAGCCCCGCAGGTACCAGGCCCCGGAGTCCTGCGTCAGGGCCAGGGGCTCCACCCGGCGCGAGCTGGCGGCGCCGGAGGCGTCGCGGTAGTCGAAGGCCAGCACCCGCCCGGAACCGATCGCCGACACGATCCCGGGGATCCTCGGATCCTGTGGGTCCGCGGTCACGGAGATGGGACGGCGGTCGGGTCCGCCCAGCGCCCGTCCCAGCTTCGCCGCGGTGCGCCGTGCGAGCTCCGCCTCCTCGGGGCGCAGCAGCGGCGTCAGCGCGTGCAGTCCCGCGACCAGCGCGGCCGTCTCGGTCTGCGCGAAGCGGGGCGCCTCGTCGACGGCGACGGTCCGCGTGAGGCTGACCACATCGTCCTGCTCCAGCGCGTCCCAGTCGATGTCGAAGAGGTCCTCGTGCTGATAGCTCAGCGTCTCCCCCGGCACGCCCGCGGTGCCGAGGAAGCGCACGAGCGAGCGCAGCAGCTCGGCCGGCACCTCGAACGCCTCGGCCAGTCGCGGCACCGGAGTCGGTCCGTGTTCGCGCAGGTACGGTACGAGCGAGAGCAGCAGCAGCACCCGATCCGGGGCGATGACGTTCTTATGCATCGGCGGCCTCCTCCGCGGTCCGGCCGGCCGCGGGCCACTCCCCCGCGCGATCGACGGCGGTGCGATCGACGGCGTGCTGATCCGCGGCGCGGCGCAGCCCGGCGATGACCAGGTCGCGCAGTGCTTCGGGCTCGACCACCACGACCTCCGAGCCGTAGCCGATCAGCTCGGCGGCGAAGACGTGCCGATCGAGCACGCCGATCCGCAGCTCCGCGGTCTCCTCGGTGCGCGCGTCGCCGTCGCCGAGTCGTTCTGCCCGCGGCGCCAACCTCGCCTCGGCCGCCGATCCCCTGCGCACGCGCAGAACCGCCGGCTGCCGCTCGGGCAGTCGCAGCAGCTCCTCGACGATCCCGTCGGCACGGGCGTGGAGCGCGGGATCGAAGCGCGCATTCGAGACCCGCACCGGGCCCGAGATGCGCTCCAGCAGGAAGACGCGGTCCGCGTCCCGCTCGAGGTCCCGCGCGATGAGGTGCCAGCGCCCGTCCGCCCGGTGCAGCCGCAGCGGCGCCACCCGCCGCTCGAGCGGCGTCTCGCGGCTCGGCAGCGTGTATCCGAAGTGCACCACCCGGTCCTCGTCGATCGCGCGCTGCAGCGGAGCGGCCGCCGGCTCCGCCGAGCCGAGACTCGGGGCCACGCCGAGCTCCCGCACGTCGAGGCCGGCGCCCAGCGCCTCGAGCTTCATGGCCGCCCGCCGCGACTCGGCGCTCAGACTGCCCTCGCGCCAGGCGAGCGCCGCGAGCCGCAGCAGCATCAGCTCGTCCTCGTCGAAGCGCAGCTCCCGCGGGAACTCGAGCAGCTCCTTCGCGATGCGGTAGCGGGTGAGCTGGTTGTTGCCCGGCTCGAGCGGCGAGTCGCGGGTCTCGATCTGGATCCCGAGCGCCCGCAGCTGCTCCTTGTCGCGCTCGAACTGCCGGTCGAGCGCGGCGCCGGGGCCCTCGGCCC
>NZ_JAIVPF010000079.1:0-6140 GCF_053528595.1 Leucobacter sp.
GTCTGCCGATCGATACCAGCCTTCGCCTCGGCAACAGCCTGCTGCCCCCGACGCAGAGCCCCCTCTTCAGCGGAAATAGTCTGAGCCATCACAACTCCCCCTTCACAAAAACCAACCCGAAACCGGGACCACCAACACCGATAACCCCGCCCACGCAGAATCACCACCACCGACGCTACGCGAAACCAAACCCAGACACCAAGTACAGACGCCAACTTCTCGAAGAACGTCGCACCCGGGCGGGTGGCACCGGCGCTCCACCGAGCGGCCCAGACACGATCGATTACCGCGAGAGACCTTCGACCGCGCGGATCGCGCCCATCCCGTCCTCGAGCCGGAAACGCTGGGCCGGGTGGTCCAGGTAGTGCTGAATCACGCCGGCGACGACGGCAGGATCAGAACCGATGTGGTGAGCATCGATGGAGATGGGCCCGTGCGTTCGGGTGAGCAGCGCGAGCGTCGGCCCGTGCGGCCCCGGCGCCAGGGCGCCGTCGAGATCGTTCCAGGCGAGCTGCACGCGCTTGCTGCCGCGCACTCCGCTCAGCCCCTCGGCGTCCACGCGGAGGCCGGCAGGAGTGCGCATCGACCAGAGCAGCCGAACCAGCGAGACGAGCGAGACGACTGCGAGGAGATAGGGCAGCACGGTGGTGAACCTCGTACTGCCGCCCATCGTCGGCAGGCCCAGGAGCGCGACGACGAGGGACACGACGGCGGGGATGAGAAAGGCGATCGCGACGATCGCGAAGAGCGGCCGAAGATAGGGCGGCGGGACGAAACGCAGCGGACCGCTCGTCACGACTCGGACGCTCCCGGCGCGCAGCGCGCGATTCCAGAGCTGCAGGGCCGCCACGAGCAGCAGCGTGGTCGCCGCGAGCCCGGCCATGAACAGCCGGAAGCCGAGGCGGTCATCCGCGACGGCGATGAGGGCGGCGCCCAGAGGGAGGAGGTAGAGCACCCGGATGCCGGGGGCGACGTCCTTCCCCTTCGGGAACACCGACCGTCGGCCGGTGGGGATGCGCGGTGCGAACAGGTGCGTCTGCGTCATGGTTCACCGCGCGAGCTGCGGGCCCTGCCAGGCCGAAGTGCCGTCGTACAACCAGCCGTCGATGGATTCTCGAACGTCGAGCGGCACCCAGGATTCCCAGGCCCACCGAGCTCCCGAGCCGATCAGTATGCCACCGGCGGCTGCACCGCCGACGACCCAGCCGACCGGTCCGCCGGCGGCGGCGATGCCCCAGCCGACTGCCGCGCCGCCGCCCACACCGGCGAAGGCCTCGACGAGCACCGAGGACCCCGGATCGCCGCCGGCGATATCGCTCGCCGCGCTGACGATCTCGATCACGCCGCCGGCGACCGGGATCAGCCTGCCCACCCGCGCCACGCGGTGGATGTCGTCGAGCAGATCCTGCATGCCCTCGCGGATGGCCCGGGGATTCGCCGCCTCGGCCGCCGCGCTCACCGCCGGGTTGCCGGATCTGAGGCCACGGGTGAACGTATCGGCGTCCTCCTGCATGCCCTGAGCGATGTCGCGCCACTCGGCGAGATCCCTCCGCAGACGCTCGTCGGCGAAATCGAGGGCGGTCGTGACGACGTCCTCGTTGCCGACGGAGAGGTCGTCGAATGCCGCGTTGAGCTGCTCGAAGTCCTCGACCTTCGCGACGAGCGGCGTGAGATGCTCCGCGATCCACGCCTCCAGCTCCCCCCACCACGTGCCGACCCGCTCGGACAGGTCGTTGTAGCTCCGCACCCGGGACATGTGGGCATCCCACTCGGGATCGACACCGGGTTCCGCGCACATCTGCGCCGCCGAGGTGGGGCGCATGACCGTCTTCCCGTAGACCGTCAGCCCGAACTCGCGACACTGCTCGAGATACGAGTCGAAGTCCCTGACGCCGCGCTCGAGCCGGTTCGCGTAGGCGTGGAAGGCATCCGCGGCTTCGCCCAGATACGCGGGCACGGCGTCGCTCCGGTTGCGCACCGTCGTGGTCGCGCGCTGAAACGCAGCGCCTGCCTCGCCCGTCATGTAGAGCTGCCCGTCGCTCGCGATGTAGGCCAGCTCCAGGTCGACGTCGACCAGTGCGGTCTTCACGTCGTCGAGCCAGTCCGCGAGCACGTGGATCGCCGCCGGGTCACCGGGAATCTTCAGATCGACGCTCATCGGTCGTCGAGTTCCCGTTCCACCTCGCGGAGCTGCTCGGCGATCATGCTGTCGGTGTTGCTCATGTCGTCGATGACATCGATGGCGATCGCGCTGAGCGCTCGCGCGGTATCCGCTGCCAGCCCGGATGCCTCGGCCCCGGCGGATGCGATGAAGGCGACCAGCGAGGTAGCGATCCCGGCGTCGGGAGTGTCCGGCATCCCGCCGATCGCCGTGTCGGCCGCGTCGACCCGCTCGATGACGTCCGCGAGCCGACGTTCCATGCTCTCGCGGTCGAGATAGATGTGCGTCATGCGAGTCGTCCTCCTCGTCGCTGCGTCGGCGGCACGTCGAGGTCGAAGGCGACGACGTCGAACGGCTGCGCCTGCTTCACACGCTCGAGTTCCTCGATGGGGAGGAGGATCCAGGGCTGCTCCTCGCCGCAGGCTCGGACGAGGCGGTCCAACGCGGTGTAGGCGAGAAGCCCGTCCCGCCCATCGGTGAGGCTCCTCACCACGAACTCCTGCCCCGGTGCATCCTGCCCCTCGACGACGGGGAGATAGAGCACCGGAGGAACGATCACGCCCTGGCTCATACGTGCAGCACCTTCTGTCGGGGGTCCGATGGCGGCGGTGCTCCGCCGCTCTCAGAACCCTATTACACGGTCTCGGCCGGGCCGTCGCCCGCTTCATCGCGTTTCACTTCACGACCGCATCGGCGCTCGTCCCTGCGCCCCGGCTCCGCCCGGTCGAGCCCGGCTACTCCGACCCGATCTGCTCACGATACAGTTCCTGCAGGTTCGCGGAGCAGTCGACGAAACGATCCTCCTCGGTCCGCTCCATGACCGTACGACCGTTGATCCGGATCCCGCAGCTGACGGTCTGCGGACCGATGTTGTGCGGTGAGATTCCCGCCTGGAACCGGATCTCGCTGTTCGTGCCGGAGAACGCGACCTCGAAGCTGTCGGATGCGTCGGCCTCGACCGTGGTCGATTTCACCGCCCCCGCCGCGAGCGGCTCGGAATACGTCACCGTGAAGTCGCCTTCCGCCTCGGCGTGCAACTCGATGTGCAGCTCCTCCGCGGCCGGGCTCGCTCCCATCCGGCCGGCCCAGCCGAGCAGACTCGCAATCGCGATCGCGATGGGCAGGACCAACGCGACGAGGCTCACCAGGACACGGGCATCGGCGAAGACCGACCCCCGCCGTCCTCGCCTGGCCACGACAATGCTGAGGACGAACGCCACGACCGCGATCACCAGCCCGACGAGCCACAGCCGCGCCCAGAACAATCCGGTGAGCGTCGCGACCAGCGACACGGCGATCATCACCCACGCGACGATCGAGAGCGCCGACGCGGCCGGCGGCGGCGCGGCGTCTCCCAGGCGGTGTCCGCGACTCGTCATCGGTTCCTCTCTCACCAGCACGCACTCCGATCCTCGATCAGCGGTACGAGATGTTCCCTGCGGATGCTCGCTCCTCCTCCGGTTCGGCGAACACCAGACCGGATCCCAGTCGAACGATCGCGCAGAAGAGTCGCTGGACGGATCCGCGTGACGTCGCATACGTCACGGCGAGACGGTCCGGAGAAGTGTCTCCCCCGTCCGGCGAGACGACGACGGAGGTCACGCGCAACCCGCTCGCGAACTCCTGCGGAGTGAGTCCCCGCCCGGCCCCCAGAACACTCGCATCGGCGAAGATGCGTCCCGGTACGGACAGATCGTCTGAGGCCGCACGGGCGATGGCGTCACGCGCTCGAGCGTCGAACTGCTCGAAGAAATCGAGCGCCGTGTCGGCCTGATCGAGGTGACTCTGCCGCGCATGCAGCGGATCTGCGAGCACGAGACGGATATCGTCCACTCCGCTGAGAGCGCTCGGGACGCTCGCGGATTCTGCAACGCGGTGGGTCGCTCGCGGCGCGACAGGCCCGAAATAACGACTCGTCAGGCTCATGATCCCAGAGTCTCCGTTTCGAGTTCCCGCATCAGGGCCTGCGCTATGGCTTCGGCTTCGCTTTCCGTCGCGAAGTAATCGTCCACGACTGCCTGGAAGAGATCTCGGCCTCGCTCGTACTCGTTGCGCGTCGAGGTGAGGCACTGCGACAGCAACTCGTGGAGCCGGCTGATCTGCGCATACGGCCCGGTCGCCCCCAATCCGACCCCGGGGTCCCTGCGCAGGAACACGTCGCCCGGAATCGAACTCACCGCCGTCGTCGCAGAGCCCATCGCCGAGATCAGGCGGTCCATGTTCAAGATGACCGTGTCGGCCTCGCTCCGATCGAGCGAGATCATGTTGTCAGTCGGGAACGTTCGCAGCGAGTACGCGTCGAGGTTGAAGCTCTCGTTCTCGGTCGAGATGACCTCGCTCGCACGGTCGGTCATGTCGCGAACAGCACGCTCCTGCTCGGTGATGACCTCATCGAGGTTTCGGGATGCGGACTCGAGCGACTCGATGATCGAGTCGTAGCTGTCCGTGGCGATATTCGCCGCAGCATCGAGCTTGCCCACGGCATCCGAAGCGGTCTTCGCAAGACTCAGCAGCGTCACGATGGGAGCGGCCGTTCCGGCGCTCGCCACCGTGGTCACGACTCCGGCCACCGCTCCGATGACGCCGAACGCGAAATCGCGGACCTCTTCAGCGCTCTGCTTCGCGTTGAGACGAAAGGCGTTACGCACGCTGTCGCAGATGTCGACCGCGTCCTGCCGAGCTGCCGGCCAGATGGCCCCCTCCGCGGCGTAGGCGGTCTGCAGAAGCGCACTCGCAGCTCCGAGCCCCCCGACGATCTTCGCGAACTGCGCATCGTACTTGTCGAGGAACGGCGCTTTGAAGGAACCGCGCACATTGCTGACGACGGTGTTGCTGATCGTGTCGATCGACTTCTCGACCTCGCCGTCGGCGATCGCGCTCCCCCCTGAGCCGGCGGCACCGAACTCCGTCGCAACCGAGTTCGCCGACTCCTGTCCCGCTGAGGCTCCGGACCCTGTCGGCAGCCCGACCCACTTGCTCGTCGATCCATCGATACGGGATCGGATGTTGTTGAAGCCCTCCACCAACGAGTCGCTTCCCACCGCGATCCGCTCACCGCCGCCTTCGCCGTCCTCCTCCGGCCGTCGGTACCAGCTGGGAATGAATCCCCAGAAGGCGTAACGGTCCGAGTACTCGTAGTCCACGAACCATCCCTGATTCGCCATGAACGAATCGATTGCCGCGCGCTTCATCTCGCCGATGATGGTCGAGATGTCCCCGTAGTCTGCCACTCGTTTACCTCTCCGCGAGCGTGGAGCTGTGCCTGTGCCGTGTGTCAGCCGGCGAAACGGCCGGCATTCCGAGCATCACTCGCGTTGTACGTCTGAGCGATCTGCTCCGTACTCCCCGAAATCCGCTCCAGCAACGCCTGCAACTCCCCCAACGACTTCGTCCACTCGCGCTGCGCAGCATCATACGAGTTCTGCGCCTCACCACTCCACGCACCCCGCAACTTCGCCACCTCCGACTCCAGACGCTCGATCTCCGACCGAATCCCCTGCGACCCGTTCCGGATCTCCGCCGCAAGCGCACTCACCTGCGCCGTCTGCACCGACATCGACTGCATACTCATAATCCTCTACATCCCCTCTCGAAAACCGCCCCGAACCCTCACTGCCCCGACATCATCGCACCCAGACCCGAAATGGCCTGCTGCTGCTCCTGCTCCGTCGACGCCTGATCCTGCTCGGTCCCCCGCAACGCATTCTCCAGATCCAGCAACACGTTGTTCAGCTTCACCGTCTCCGCATCCCAACGCTGCATCAACTGCGTGAACGCCCCCGCAGCCGAACCCGTCCAATACCCGCGCAACTGCTCGATATCGCCACGCACCTTCTTCGTCTGCCGATCGATACCAGCCTTCGCCTCGGCAACAGCCTGCTGCCCCCGACGCAGAGCCCCCTCTTCAGCGGAAATAGTCTGAGCCATCACAACTCCCCCTTCACAAAAACCAACCCGAAACCGGGACCACCAACACCGA
>NZ_JAIVPF010000080.1:0-14929 GCF_053528595.1 Leucobacter sp.
CCAGAGAAGAAGCGTGAGACCGGCGATAGGGTGCTGAGGTGACCGCCGACCCGTCCCGCCGCCTGCCGTCGAGCCTGCTCGCGATCGCCGCGATCTTCAGCGTGCAGTTCGGCAACGCCTTCGTCGGATCGCTGTTCGACCGCGTCGGGCCGCTCGGCGCCGCCTCGCTGCGGCTGGGGTTCGCCGCACTGATCCTCATCGCGCTCGTGCGGCCGAGGATCGGGGCCTGGGGTGCGCGCACCTGGCTGGGCGTGGTGCTGCTCGGGATCGGGATGGGCGGCATGAACGTGTTCATCTACCTGGCGATCGACCGGATCCCGCTGGGCCTCGCGGCGACGATCGAGCTGATGGGGCCGCTCGCGGTCGCCGCGGCGGGCATCCGCCGCCCGGTCGACGCCGCCTGGGTGGTGCTCGCGCTCGGCGGGATCCTGCTGCTCGGCCTCGACGACACGGGCGCGGTGACGCTGCTCGGCGCGCTCTTCGCGGCGGTCGCCGCGGCGTTCTGGGCGCTCTACATCGTCGCCTCGGCACGGCTCAGCTCGCGGGTGCGCGGCATCGACGGGCTCGTCGCGGCCGTCGCCGTGGCGGCCCTCGTCACGGTGCCGATCGGCGCCGGTCAGGCCGTGCACGGCGTGCGGCAGGATCCCGCGCTGCTCGCCGCCTTCGCCGGCGTCGCGCTGATGACCACCGTGATCGCCTACGGACTCGAGTTCCTCGCCCTCAAGCGCATGTCGGCCCGGGTGTTCGGCGTGCTGTCGAGCCTGGGCCCGGCCGTCGCGGCGCTCGCCGGCTTCGCGGTGCTGCACCAGGCGCTCGATGCGCGGCAGCTGCTGGCGATCCTGCTCGTGGTCTGCGCGAGCGCGGGAGTGGTGGCGACCTCCCGCCGCACCGTCTGAGGGATTCGGCGCTCGGCCGCTGAACGACTCGGTGCTCGGCAGGCGAACGGCTCGGGTGCAGCGGGGTTCACCCGCCGTCGCCGGAGAACGACCGAGCGGGGCCCGGGCCGAAGCCCGGGACCCCGCTCCCGAGGTGCGCGGCGCGCGCCCGCGCTCGTCTACGCGTTCGCGGCAGCGGCGACGACCGCCCGCGCGGCCGCGAACCCCTTCTCGAGGTCGCCCTTGATGTCGTCGATGTGCTCGAGGCCCACCGAGAGGCGCACGAGCCCCGGGGTGACGCCCGCGGTGAGCTGCTGCTCCGGGGTGAGCTGCGAGTGCGTGGTCGATGCCGGGTGGATGATGAGCGAGCGCACGTCGCCGATGTTCGCGACGTGGCTGAACAGCTCGACGGCGTTGACGAACGCCTTGCCCGCCTCGACGCCGCCCTTCAGCTCGAACGACAGCACCGCGCCCACACCCTTCGGCGCGTACGTGTTCGCGGTCGCGTACCAGGGCGAGGTGGGCAGGCCCGAGTAGTACACGGTGGCGACGTCGTCGTGGGCGTCGAGCCACTCGGCGACGTCCTGCGCGTTCTGCACGTGGCGCTCGATGCGCAGCGACAGCGTCTCGATGCCCTGCAGCAGCAGCCACGCGCTGTTCGGGGCGATCGCCGAGCCGAGGTCGCGCAGCAGCTGCACGCGCGCCTTGATGATGTAGGCGATCGCGTCGCCCACGGCGCCCGTGTAGCTGACGCCGTTGTACGAGGGGTCCGGCTCGGTCAGGCCGGGGAACTTGTCCACGTGCTTCGACCACTCGAACTTGCCGCCGTCGACGATCACGCCGCCGAGGGTGGTGCCGTGGCCTCCGAGGAACTTGGTGGCGGAGTGCAGCACGATGTCCGCGCCGTGCTCGATCGGACGCACCAGGTAGGGGCTCGCGACCGTGTTGTCGACGATGAGCGGCAGCCCGTTCTCGTGCGCCACGTCGGCGACCGCGCGGATGTCGAGCACGTTCGAACGCGGGTTGGCGATCGACTCGGCGAAGAACAGCTTGGTGTTGGGGCGCACGGCCCGCTGCCAGGCGGCGGGATCGTCCTGATCCTCGACGAAGGTGACCTCGATGCCGAGCTTGGCCAGCGAGTACTTGAAGAGGTTGTAGGTGCCGCCGTAGATCGAGCTGGAGGAGACGATGTGGTCGCCGGAGTTCGCGATGTTGAGCACGGCGAACGTCGACGCGGCCTGGCCGCTGGCGAGCAGCAGCGCTGCCGCCCCGCCCTCGAGCGCGGCGATGCGCTGCTCGGCGACGTCCTGCGTCGGGTTGGTGATGCGGGTGTAGATCGGCCCGAGCTCCGCGAGGGCGAAGCGGTTGGCCGCCTGCTCGGTGCTGTCGAAGACGAAGGCGGTGGTCTGGTGGATCGGCAGCGCGCGTGCGCCGGTCGCCGGGTCGGGCTGCTGGCCCGCGTGGATCTGCTTGGTCTCGAATCCCCAGGCGGTCTGGTCGGTCATGGTGCTCCTCGCTGAGAGTGGTGGAGAAAGGGGGCGCGCTGCTGCGCTGAGGAACAGACTACGAAGCGCATCTGGGAACGACAACGATGCGGGACATTCCGCGTAATCTGCTCGGGCCGGCGGGGAGGGGGCTGATCGGCGGGAACACTAGGATCGAAGCGGAGTCCACGGAGAGGAGCGCGCATGCTGAAGCGAGTGGTGGTGACGGGGGCGAGTTCCGGGATCGGGGCCGCGACAGTGCGGCGTTTCGCCGAGCTCGGCTGGCAGACCGTCGCCGTCGCGAGGCGCGAGGACCGGCTGCGCGCCCTGGCGGAGGAGACCGGGGCGCACGCGGTGGTCTGCGACGTGACCGACGAGGATCAGGTCGCGCGGCTCGCCGCCGAGGTGGCCGAGACGGGCGGTGCGACGGGACTCGTCAACAACGCGGGCGGCGCGCTCGGCACGGAGTCGGTGGAGCACTCGTCGAACGACGACTGGCGGCGGATGTTCGAGGTCAACGTGCTCGGCCTGCGGGCGGTGACCGCGGCGATGCTGCCGGTGCTGCGCGAGGGCGCGCGGCGCACGGGCTGGGCGTCGATCCTCAACATCACGTCGACGGCGGGGCACGACGCGTACCCCGGAGGCGGCGGCTACAACGCCGCGAAGTACGCCGCGCGCGCCGTCACCGAGGTGCTCCGGCTCGAGCTCGCGGGCGAGCCGATCCGGGTCATGGAGCTCGCGCCCGGGCTCGTGCACACCGAGGAGTTCACGCTCAACCGCCTGCGCGGCGACGCGGTCGCGGCGGCGGCGCCCTATGCCGACGTGATCCCGTTGCGGGCCGAGGACGTCGCGCGGGTGCTGGTGGGCGCCTTCGAGCAGCCGCCGCACGTGAACCAGGATCTCATCGTGCTGCGTCCGGTGGCGCAGTCGAGCGTCTTCCACACGCACCGCGGGCCGCTGACGCCGAAGGCCGGTGCGTGAACGATGGCGATGACGCTGCAGCAGCTCGCCGAGAACGGACATATCGCGGCCGACTGGGCCGAGGCCCTCGAACCGATGGGGGATCGCCTGGCCGAACTCGGCCGCTTCCTGAACGCCGAGCGCGCGGAGGGGCAGCGGGTGCTGCCTGCGGGGGACCGGATCCTCGCCGCGTTCCAGCGCCCGCTCGCCGATGTGCGCGTGCTCGTCGTCGGGCAGGATCCGTATCCGACCCCCGGACACCCGATCGGGCTCTCCTTCGCCACCGCCCCCGACGTGCGGCCGATCCCGCGCAGCCTGCAGAACATCTACAGGGAGCTGCAGGACGATCTCGGGATCGCCCCTGCGCCCCACGGCGATCTCACCGCGTGGGCCGATCACGGCGTGATGCTGCTCAACCGCGTGCTGACGGTGCGCGCGGGAACGCCGGCCTCGCACCGCGGCAAGGGGTGGGAGGCGCTCACCGAGCACGCGATCCGCGCGCTCGTGGCCCGCGGCGGCCCGCTCGTCGCGATCCTCTGGGGCAACGACGCGCGCTCGCTGGGGCCGATGCTGGGCTCGACGCCGCGCATCGAGAGCCCGCACCCCTCGCCGCTGTCGGCATCGCGCGGCTTCTTCGGCTCGCGCCCCTTCAGCCGCGCGAACGAGGCGCTGCAGGCGCAGGGAGCCGCGCCCGTGGAGTGGGAGCTCACGCGCTAGGAGCGGAAGCGGAGCCCGCCCGCCGGTTGAGCGACCGACGGAGGAGGGAGCCGAGACCCGGGCTGCGGCGGCCTGGATCTCGACTCCGCTTCGCCTCGCCTCGCCTCGAATCGGCGGCGGGCTGCGCGCAAGGCGGCTCTCAGCGCCCGAGGCGCTGGGCGAGACCGGCCGCGGCCTCGAGCACGAGGAGCGCGGCGAGGCGCACCGTGCGTCCGTCCGGGGCATCGGCCGTGGCGTCGACCTCGGCGATATCGATGCCGCGCACGCGGGGGTCGGCGGCGAGCAGCCGGGTGATGCGGCGCAGCTCGTGCGCCTCGAGGCCGCCGGGGATCGAGGCCGGGCAGCCCGGCGCGACCGAGCGGTCGCACACGTCGACATCGAGGTCGACGTGGATCGGACCGCCGCCGGCGCCGGCGATGTGCAGCGCCTCGTCGACCACCTCGCGCAGCGGCCGGTCGTGCAGCTCGTCGCGGTGGATCACCGTGATGCCCAGCTCGCGGGCCCGTTGCCGGTAGGCGTGCGAGTTCGCGAAGTCCGCGATGCCGATCTGCACGATGCGGTGCGGGTTGAGACCCGCCTCCACGAGGCGCCGCACGGGCGAGCCGTTGCTGCGCCCGTCGCGGAGGTCGTGATGGG
Source organism: Leucobacter sp. (assembly GCF_053528595.1). Taxonomy (NCBI): domain Bacteria; kingdom Bacillati; phylum Actinomycetota; class Actinomycetes; order Micrococcales; family Microbacteriaceae; genus Leucobacter; species Leucobacter sp. Next base: position 4,673 of record NZ_JAIVPF010000080.1, read on the forward strand.
CATCGAGGGTGATGAGCCCCGCCGTCTCGAGCGCGGGTCCGGCCACGCCGAGCGCCGCGGGCACCGTCAGGGCGTTGTCGCCGCCGAGCGCGACGACGAGCTCCGAGCGCGCCGCGAGCGCCGCGATCCGCTCCACCGCCGCGGCCTCGCCGGCCTCCGTGTCGGGGTCCGCGAGGTCTCCCGCGTCGGCGATGCGCAGCTCCTCGTCGAGCACCAGCTCGGCCTCGGGGCCGCGGCCACCCGGGTTGCCGGGCGCGACGAGGTGCGAGGAGTAGCGCCGCAGCGCCTCGCGGATGGCGGCCGGGGTCTCGTGCGCGTTGGTGGGGGACAGGGAGGTGCGCGCGGTCGGCACGCCCACGATCGTGAGCTCGGCGCGGTTGCCGACCGCGTCGGGGGCCGGCCAGCCGCCCGTTCGCGGCCAGGAGGGATCGTGCGACAGGGACGGGGATACGGCTTCAGCGCTCATGTCTGCGACGTTAGCAAGAGTCCGGCGCGCTCTGCCAGGGTTCGCGGGCGTGGTGTGCGGGATCCCGGACGCGGCTCCGGGGCGGCCGACGGGCCCGGTCACTCCTCGCGGTCGCCGGGGACGACGCGGATCGGCTCGGTCTGGTCGACCAGCTGGTGGGGAGTGCGGCCGGGGCCGCGCACGAGGCCGAAGTAGCAGGCGATCAGGATCCCGACCCAGACCATGCCGACCCAGAGCGCCGGGCGCGAGTCGGGCACGATCCCGACCATCACGATCACGAAGACGATGAAGCCGACGGTCAGGTACGACGCGGTGGGCCACAGCGGCACCGGGAACTCGCTCGGCAGACGCCGCTCGCGGGCGATCTCGCGCTTCATGCGGATGTGGGCGACGAGAATCACGAGCCACACGAGCACGGTCGCGAACGTGGCGAGCGCGCCGAGCAGGAAGAGCACCTGGGTGGGGAAGAAGTAGTTGAGCACCACGCCGATGAGGAGCGCGACGATCATGCTGATCACCGTCATGATCGGCACGCCGTTGCCGGTCGTCTTCGTGAACGCCCGGGGCGCCTGGCCCTGTTCGGCGAGGCCGTGGATCATGCGCCCCGCCCCGAAGATGTCGGCGTTCATCGCCGAGAGCGCGGCGGTGATGAGGATCACGTTGAAGACCGCGGCGGCGGCCTGGAACCCGAGCGATTCGAAGATCGAGACGAAGGGGCTCGACTCGCCGGTGATGTCGACCCAGGGCTGGATCATCATGATGACGCCGAGCGTCAGCACGTAGAACAGCAGGATGCGGATCGGCACCGAGTTGATCGCCTTGGGCAGCACCTTCTTGGGGTTCTGCGCCTCTCCGGCCGTGACGCCGATGATCTCGATGCCGCCGAAGGCGAACATCACGATGGTGAAGGATGCGAGCAGCCCCCAGATGCCGTGCGGCATGAAGCCGCCGTGCTCGACGAGGTTCCGCGGTCCCATGTCCTCGTGCCCGGCCACGCCGAAGCCGAAGACGATGACGGCGGTGCCGGCGACGATGAGCGCGATGATCGCGACGATCTTGATGAGCGCGAACCAGAACTCGAGCTCGCCGAACACCTTCACGCCGACCAGGTTGATGGCGGCGATGAAGAAGACGACGGCGAGCACCCACACCCACTGCGACACCTGGGGGAACCAGAAGCCCATGTAGACGGCGATGGCGGTCGCGTCGAACACCGCGACGAGGAACATCTCGAACGCGAAGGTCCAGCCGACGAGGAAGCCCGCGAAGGGATGGATGTAGCGCGAGGCGTACTGGCCGAACGAGCCGGAGACCGGGTGCCGCACGATCATCTCTCCGAGCGCGCGCATCACCATGAACACGGCGGCGCCGCCGATGATGTATGCGAGCAGCACCGACGGACCGGCGGTCTGGATCGCGCCGGACGACCCCATGAAGAGGCCGGTGCCGATCGCGGATCCGAGCGCCATGAAGCGGATGTGGCGGGCGCTGAGACCCCGCTTGAGTCGGCCTTCGGGGTTCGCGGACGCGGCCGCATCGTCGACGGACGCCTCGTTTCGGTCGGTGTCGGTGGACGGGGTGTTCATCGCAGTCCTTTCGTCGGGTGCGGACGGAGCGGCGTCGCTCCTCCCGGCGAAGCTAGCAACGCGAGTGGGATGAGGGGGAGCGGTTCAGTGCGGTACCGGTCCGGGATCCCAGAAACGGCTGGAAATCGGGTCCCTTGCCGCTAAGTCCGGTATCCCGGACAATGGACGCGGCGAGACTCTCGCCCCCGACCCCGCCTTCAGATGGAATCGACCACATGAGCAGTTCTTCCTCCCGCACCCCCGTCGTCCTCGGCGCCGCCCCGCTGACCGCGGACGACGTCGTCTCCGTCGCCCGCGAGGACGCGCGCGTCGAGCTCTCCGCCGAGGCGATCGAGCGCGTCGCCGCGAGCCGGCGCATCATCGAGGACCTCGCGAACGACAGCCGGCCGCACTACGGCGTCTCGACCGGCTTCGGCGCCCTCGCCAAGGTGCAGATCCCGGTCGAGAAGCGCCAGCAGCTGCAGCGCAGCCTCATCCGCTCGCACGCGGCGGGCACCGGTCCCGAGGTCGAGCGTGAGGTGGTGCGCGCGCTCATGCTGCTGCGCCTGAACACCCTCGCGACCGGCCGCACGGGCGTGCGCCCCGCCGTGGTCGAGACCTACGCCGCGATTCTCAACGCCGGCATCACGCCCGTGGTGCACGAGTACGGCTCGCTCGGCTGCTCCGGCGACCTCAGCCCGCTCGCGCACTGCGCGCTGACGCTGATGGGCGAGGGCGAGGTGCGGGTCTCGCGGGATCCGCACGCCGCGCCCGTGCCCGCGGCCGACGCGCTCGCCGCCGCGGGCATCGTCCCGCTGGTGCTCGCCGAGAAGGAGGGCCTCGCGCTCATCAACGGCACCGACGGCATGCTCGGCATGCTCTGCCTCGCCCTGCACGACCTCGCGCGGCTGCTGACGGTCGCCGATGTCGCCGCCGCCGCGAGCGTCGAGGCGCTCACCGGCACCGATGCCGTGTTCGCCGCCGATCTGCAGGCCCTGCGCCCGCACCCCGGTCAGGCCGCCGCCGCCGCGAACATGCGCAGCGTGCTCGAGGGCTCGGGCCTGATCCAGCGCCCGCGCGAGGGCGAGTTCACGCGGGTGCAGGACGCCTACTCGCTGCGCTGCGCCCCGCAGGTGCACGGCGCGGCGCGCGACACCGCGGACCACGCCGCGCGCGTCGCCGCCGTCGAACTGGTCTCGGCCGTCGACAATCCGGTCGTCACGCTCGACGGCCGCGTGGAGTCCAACGGCAACTTCCACGGCGCCCCGGTCGCCTACGTGCTCGACTTCCTGGCGATCGCGGTGGCCGATGTGGCGAGCATCTCCGAGCGGCGTACGGACCGCTTCCTCGACGTGGCGCGCAACCACGGGCTGCCCCCGTTCCTCGCCGCCGACGCCGGCCTCGACTCGGGCCTCATGATCGCGCAGTACACGGCCGCGGGCATCGTCTCGGAGCTCAAGCGCCTCGCGGCGCCGGCCTCGGTCGACTCGATCCCCTCGTCGGCGATGCAGGAGGACCACGTCTCGATGGGCTGGCACGCCGGCCGCAAGCTGCGCCGCGCCGTCGACGGCCTCGCGCGGGTGCTCGGCATCGAGCTGCTCGCCTCCACGCGGGCGCTCGACTTCCGCGCCGCCGCGGGCGAGGGCGGTCCCGCCCCCGCCACGGCGGCCGTGCACGCGCTGTTCCGCACCCGCATCCCCGAGCCCGACACCGACTCCTTCCTCTCGCCGACCATCGCCGCTGCCCACGGGTTCGTGGCGAGCGGCGAGGTGCTGGCCGAGGTGGAGCGCGCGGTCGGCGCACCGCTCGCCTGAGCCCGGTACCCCCGAACGGTAGGCTGCGAAGGTGAGTGCGCCCAAGGTCCCGGCAGCCGATCAGACGCTGCGGATCCTCAGCCTGCTCGCCGGATCGCGGGGCCCGATGGCGGCCAGCATGATCGCGAGCCGGCTCGAGCTGCCGCGATCCACGGTCTACCAGCTGCTCGCCACGCTGCAGCAGCACGGCTTCGTGATGCATCTGCCGGAGGAGAAGCGCTACGGGCTCGGGATCGCCGCGGTCGAGCTGAGCTCGGCCTATGCGCGGCAGGAGCCGCTCGCGCGCATCGGCCGCCCGCTCGTGACGGCGCTCGTCGACCGGGTGCGTCAGAGCTGCCACCTCGCCGTGCCGCACGGCCGGGACGTGCTGTACGTGATCGAGGAGCGGGCCCCGGGGTCTCCGCATCTCGTCACCGACGTCGACGTGCGGCTGCCCATGCAGCTCACCGCCAGCGGGCGGGCGATCCTCGCGGCGCTGCCGAAGGCGCAGGTGCGGGCGCTGTTCCCGGACCGCGAGGCCTTCGTGCACCGGCACGCCGACGGCCTCGACGGCATCGACCGCTATTCGCGGCTGCGCGCCGTGCTCGACGAGACGCGCGCACGGGGCTTCGCCGTGGAGCGGGGCTCGGTGACGGCGGGGCTCGCCTCGATCGGCGTGGCCGTGCTCGACCATCGCGGCTGGCCGGTGGCCGCGCTCGCGACGACGTTCGAGGAGGGCGCGGTGCCCGAGGACCGGCTCCCCGCGCTCGCCGCGGAGGTGCGCCGCACCGCCGAGATGCTGTCGACGCGGATCCACGGGCGCGCGGCGCGGGTCTGAGCGGTGCCGGAAGGCCCGCGCATCCGTGTAGAATGGTGAGCTGTACTTCGGCGAGGGGCGCTCCGGCGCCCGTGATCGACGCGGGACGGACTGCCTCAGCGGGCCATCTTGCTGCGTTGCGATGCAAGTGCGAGACACCAATCCTGGCGGCACGGCCGCCCTCATTGGGCGAGAGCCCGCAAGGAGAGAACAACATGAGCGAGACCAATCAGCTGGTCGCCACCGCCCGCGAGAGCTTCGGCAAGGGCGCTGCCCGCAAGCTGCGCGCCGTCGGCCAGACCCCGGCGGTCATCTACGGACACGGCACCGACCCCGTGCACGTCTCGGTCGAGACCCACCCGCTGAGCCTCATCATCCGTCACGCCAACGCCATCATCGAGCTCGACATCGAGGGCCGCAAGGAGCTCGTGCTCGTCAAGGACGTGCAGAAGGATCCGGTGCGCCAGATCATCGAGCACGTCGATCTGCTCGTCGTGAAGAAGGGCGAGACCGTCGAGGTCGAGGTCCCCGTGCACGTCGTGGGCGAGTCCTTCGCCGGCACCAATGCGCTGCAGGAGCTCAACACGATCCACCTCAGCGTTCCCGCCACCGACATCCCGGAGCACCTCGAGGTGAGCGTCGAGGGCCTCGAGGAGGGTGCGCACATCGTGACCGGCGACATCGAGCTGCCGAAGGGCGCGAGCCTGCTCGGCGACGCCGATCTGCTCGTCGTCAACATCGTGGCTCCGCGCGGCGCCTCTGCCGAGGAGGAGGCCTCGGAGGAGGCCGCCGAGTAATCCGTCGCGATTCTCGGGCCCGTGGAGCAGCGACTGCTCGACGGGCCCGTTCGCGTTCTGGGAGGATGATCGATGTTCTGGCGCAAGCGGAGGAAGACGGAGGATCGCGTGTCCGGTGACAGCTGGCTGATCGTCGGCCTGGGGAACCCCGGGGCCAAATACGAGGCGACGCGGCACAACGTGGGGCAGATGGCGCTCGACGTGCTCGCCGACCGCGTCGGAGGCAGGTTCTCGCCGCACAAGACCGGATCCCGCATCGCCGACGGCCGGGTGCGGCCCGGCGGCCCGAAGCTCATCCTCGCCAAGTCGAACGGCTACATGAACACCTCGGGCGGGCCGGTCTCGGCGCTCGCCAAGTACTTCGACGTGCCGCCGGATCGCATCATCGTCATCCACGACGAGCTCGATCTTCCCTTCGACAGCGTCAAACTGAAGCAGGGCGGCGGGCACGGCGGGCACAACGGCCTGCGCGACATCGCCAAGGCGCTCGGTACCCCGGAGTTCCTGCGGGTGCGCGTGGGCATCGGCCGCCCGCCGGGGCAGCAGGATCCCGCCGACTACGTGCTGCGCCCGTTCGGCGCGGGGGAGCGGAGCACGCTGCCCGTGCTGCTCGAGGACGCGGCCGACGCGGCCGAGTCGCTCGTCGACGAGGGACTGCTGGCGGCGCAGCAGCGATTCCACGGACGGACCGCGAAGTGACGCTGCGGGGGATCGACCGGCTGCTCGAGGCGTCGCCGTCGTTCGCGCGGGCGCTCGACGTCGCCGATGCCGCTCCCGGTGGAGACCGAAGCGGCTCCGATGCCGACTTCTCCGTCGCCGAGGGGCTGCGGGCCCCGCTCATCGCGGGCCTGCTGCGCCGACGTCGCGAGGCGGGGGATCGGGGCGCGCTGCTCCTGATCGCGGCGACCAGCCGGGAGGCCGACGCGCTGCGCTCGGCCCTCGCCTCCCTCGTGCCCGAGGCTCGCACGGCGGAGTTCCCGGCGTGGGAGACGCTGCCGCACGAGCGGCTGAGCCCGAGCGCCGAGACCGTGGGCCGGCGGGCCGCGGCTCTGCGCCTGCTGCGGCAGCACGACCCCGCGCGGCCCCTCATCCTCGTGGCCTCGGTGCGCGCGGCTCTGCAGCCGGTGTCGCCGCACGCCGCGCAGGCGGAGCCCCTCGTGCTGCGGGCGGGGGAGGAGGCGGCGGTGCGCGGCGAAGGCGGCCTCGACGCCGTCGCCCGCGAGCTCGTGCTGCGCGCTTACACGCGCGTGGACATGGTCACGCGCCGCGGTGAGTTCGCGGTGCGCGGTGGCATCCTCGACGTCTTCCCGCCCGAGGCCTCGCAGGCCGTGCGCGTGGACTTCTTCGGCGACGAGGTCGACCAGATCCGGCACTTCGCGGTGTCCGACCAGCGCAGCGCGGGCGACCCGCTCCCGCAGGTCGAGCTGTGGCCCGCGCGCGAGCTGCTGCTCACCGACGAGGTGCGCGAGCGGGCGGCTGAACTGCTGCCGCGCTTCCCGGCCCTCTCGGGGCTGCTGGAGAAGATGAGCCAGGGCATCCCAGTCGAGGGCATGGAGAGCCTGCTGCCGCAGCTCGTTCCCGGACTGCAGCCGCTCACGGCGCTGCTGCCCGAGGGCGGCGCCGTGCTCGTCGCGTCGCCCGAACGGGTGGCTGGGCGCGCCGTGAGCCTGGCCGAGACCAACCGCGAGTTCCTCGAGGCGGCCTGGAGCGCCGCCACCGCCGGTGCCGACGCGCCGGTGCCCACCGACGACAGCGGGATGCTGTCGGTCGCCGAGCTGCGCGCGGCGTCGCGCGGGCGGCCGTGGTGGACGGTCTCGACCTTCGTCGCCGGTGAGGATGACGCCTCGAACGCCATGCCGCTGGAGCGGAGTGCTCGGAGCGGAACGCACCAGCGTTCTGCGGATTCCGCGGCGACGCCACTCGGTCGCGGCGAGTCGCGGGATCCAGAGGGCGGAACCGCGGATCCTGCGGCTGCGCGCAGGACGACCGACGACGACGCCCCGGCCCGCAACGTGGCCGGCACGCACTTCCCGCGTCCGGCGAGCGGCGCCGACGCCACGCAGTCGGCGATCCGAGTGTTCTCGGAGCGGCTGCGCGACGGCTGGCACGCGATCGTCAGTGCGCAGGGCGTCGGCCTGGTGGAGCGGGCCCGCGATGTGCTCGCGGAGGCCGGGGCCGCCGCGCGCATGGTCGACGAGCTCCCCGAGCGCCTCGAGGACGGCATCGTCTACCTCGTGGCGGGTACCGCCTGGTCCGGCTTCGAGAGCGCCGAGGCGAAACTGCTGCTCGCCACGGAGGCCGAGTTCTTCGGGCGCTCCGTGGGATCGCAGGCCGCCGGCGGCCAGAAGCTCGCCAAGCGGCGCGGCAAGAACGTGGTGGACCCGCTGAAGCTCGTCGCGGGCGACTACGTGGTGCACGAGACGCACGGCATCGGGCAGTTCGTCGAGCTGACCCAGCGCATGGTGCCCACCGGCGTCGGGCGCGACGCGACGAAGGCGCTGCGCGAGTACCTGGTGCTCGAGTACGCGTCGACCAAGCGCGGCATGCCCAAGGACAAGCTGTACGTGCCCACCGACCAGCTGGATCAGCTCTCCCGCTACGTCGGCGGCGAGGCGCCCGCGCTCTCGAAGATGGGCGGCAGCGACTGGGCCAACGCCAAGAAGAAGGCCCGCAAGGCGGTGCGCGACATCGCCGTGGAGCTGGTCAAGCTCTACTCGGCGCGTGTCGCCTCGAAGGGGCACTCCTTCTCACCCGACACCCCCTGGCAGCACGAGCTGGAGGAGGCGTTCCCGTACGCCGAGACGCTCGACCAGCTCACCACGATCGACGAGGTGAAGCGCGACATGGAGCGCGCGATCCCCATGGACCGGCTCATCGCCGGCGACGTGGGCTTCGGCAAGACCGAGGTGGCCGTGCGCGCGGCGTTCAAGGCGGTGCAGGACGGCAAGCAGGTCGCCATGCTGGTGCCCACCACCCTGCTCGTGAACCAGCACATCGAGACCTTCCAGGACCGCTTCGCCGGATTCCCCGTGCGCCTGCGCGCGCTCAGCCGCTTCCAGAGCGACAAGGAGGCGAAGGACACGATCGAGGGGCTCGCCGCGGGCACCGTCGACGTGGTCATCGGCACGCACCGGCTGCTCTCGGACAACATCATCTACAAGGATCTCGGGCTGCTCATCATCGACGAGGAGCAGCGCTTCGGAGTCGAGCACAAGGACGCGCTGAAGAAGCTCAAGACCAACGTCGACATCCTCGCGATGAGCGCGACTCCGATCCCGCGCACGCTCGAGATGGCGGTCACGGGCATCCGCGAGATGTCGACGCTCGCGACGCCGCCCGAGGACCGGCACCCGATCCTCACCTTCGTCGGTCCCCGCAGCGACAAGCAGATCACGGCCGCGATCCGGCGCGAGATGCTGCGCGAGGGCCAGGTGTTCTTCGTGCACAACCGGGTGCAGTCGATCGGCCGCGTCGCCGCGCACATCGCCGAGCTCGTGCCCGAGGCGCGGGTGGCGGTGGCGCACGGCCGTCTGAGCGAGCATCAGCTCGAGCAGGTGGTGCAGGACTTCTGGGAGCGCAAGTTCGACGTGCTCGTCTCGACCACCATCATCGAGACCGGCCTCGACATCGCCAATGCCAACACCATCATCATCGACGCCGCCGACAAGTACGGCCTGAGCCAGCTGCACCAGCTGCGCGGTCGGGTGGGCCGCAGCCGCGAGCGGGCCTACGCCTATTTCCTCTACGACCCCGACAAGCCCCTCACCGAGCACGCGCACGAGCGCCTCGAGACGCTCGCGGCCAACAACGAGCTCGGCTCCGGTATGCAGGTGGCGCTCAAGGACCTCGAACTGCGCGGCGCCGGCAATCTGCTGGGCGGCGAGCAGTCGGGCCACATCGCGGGCGTGGGCTTCGACCTGTACCTGCGCATGATCGGCGAGGCGGTGAACACGTTCAAGGGCGAGGAGTCGACCGGCCCGGTCGAGCTGGTGCTCGAGCTGCCCGTCGACGCGCACATCCCCGAGGAGTACGTGGAGAGCGAGCGCCTGCGCCTCGAGGCCTACCAGAAGTTCTCGGCGGCCTCGCACCCGCAGGCGCCCGACGACCATGTGGCGCTCGTGCTGGAGGAGCTCGCGGACCGCTACGGCGAGCCGCCCGCCGAGGTGCAGCGCCTGGCGGCCGTGTCCGCTCTGCGCCGTCGCGCCGCGCGCCTGGGCCTCTCCAAGGTCGTCGCCGCGGGCCCCGCGCTGCGCATCGAGCCCGTCAAGCTGCTCGACTCGCGGCGCATGCGCATGAACCGCATGTATCCCGGAGCGCGGTACACGGAGACGAGCGGCACGCTGCAGGTGCCGCTGCCGGGCGGCACCGCCTCCTCGCGAAGCCCGCTGTCCGGTGTCGGCCAGAAGCGCGTCGGCGACGAGAGCGACATCGTGGCCTGGACGGGACGGGTGCTCGCGACCCTGCTCGAGGAGGACGCGCCGACCGAGTAGCACCGGGCCGTCCTCCGTTCGCGGCGTGCATCGAGGGATGCGCGTTCCTAGGAACAGCTCTACGATGGTCGCATGACCTCTGCGAACGCGAACCGCGACCCTCACCTGCGCGAGCTCGGCGAGTTCCTGCGCACGTGCCGCGGCGCGCTGGATCCGGCCGGGTTCGGCCTCGCGGCAGGGCCGGGGCACCGCCGGGTGAGCGGCCTGCGGCGCGAGGAGGTCGCCGAGCTCGCGAGCATCAGCAGCGACTACTACACCCGCATCGAGCAGGGGCGCCTGGCCCCGTCGCCGCCCGTGTTCGAGGCGCTCGCGCGGGCGCTGCGCCTCGA